>DVOV01000006.1 GCA_018713375.1 Candidatus Scatomorpha stercorigallinarum
GCTGGGCGGCCTTGGCGGCATAGTAGTTCTGCATGGCCTCGTCGGCCTCGTAGATCAGGCGGTTGACGGTGTACTGGCCGTCGCTCCCGCGGCGGAAACGCAGCCTGAGGAGGTATTTGCCGTCGTCCGGGCAGTCGGCAAGATTCATATAGCGGTGGTCGCCCTGATCGACCCACTTCGACAGGGACAGCTCACGCCCGCAGACGGGGCAGCGGGGGAGGCTGACTCGCTCGTCGGCAAAGGCGTCGCCCTTTGAGGCAAAGGCGGAGATGCAGTCGTGCTTCAGCGGCTCGGGGCCGCTGCTGCCGGAGCTGGGCAGGTCGCCGGAGCGGGAGGCCGTCTCGTGGTAATGGCGGAGGCCGTTCTCCATGTCCAGATGCGAGCAGACGAGGCCGGTATTATACGCGTCGCCCAGCGCGTCGTGCGCCACGCGGGTCTGCTCTATGCCGAAGTGCTCCATGGCGGAGGCCAGGGACTTCTGCTCGCGGTCGCCGCTGACCTGCATGCTGTATATGAGCTGGAGATTCACCCAGTCCTCTATCCAGTCCCAGTCAAGGTCGTGGATGATGATGTTCTGCTCCATGATACCGCGGTCGTCGTACCCCCAGGTAAGGAAGGTCACGCCGTCGCCGCACCATTCGCGGAATTTTGCCAGGGCCTCGGGGAAAGGAAGGCCGTTATTCAGCCGCTCCTTGTCAAAGCCGGTGAGTTTTTTGACCTTGTAGTGCATGCGCTTGAAGTAGACGGGCTTGACGTCCACGGTGAACTCCTCGCCGGGCGTCATGTCCTCGTTGAGCTTGACAGCGCCGATTTCTATTATCTCGCCGCGGAGGCGGATGGGAAGCTTGTTGAATACGGAGGCCTGCGAGTTCATCGCCTGGTTCCACTCGAGGTCTACCACCACATAATTCATCTGAGTACCTACCCTCTTCCGGAAACACATTCTCAGCAATTATAGCACATGGCCATGTGAATATCAATCGCCAAAATAAGCGCCGCGCCGGGTTTTCCGGCGCGGCGAAGGCTCGTGCAGGGCTGCATCGGCGTTATTTGCCAGGTCCTTCCGGCGTGGGCTCGACTGTGAATATCTCCTCGATGGAAACGCCAAAGACGCTGGCTATGTTCCAGGCCAGGACCAGCGAAGGGTTATAGCGGCCCTTTTCAAGGTTGCCTATGGTCTCGCGGCGGACGCCGACCAGTTTTGCCAGCTCCTCCTGCTTCATATCGTGCCTGGCGCGGTATTCCCTGATCCTATTCTTTATCACGTCCCAGCCCCCATTTTTCCCTGAAGCCGTAGTAGGCGGTGGAGAGCGCATAGACAACGACGGACGCCGCCCAGCCGGCGGCAAGGCCGGTCATGAGGGCGTCTGTCCCGCCGCCTTTGCCGGCGATGAAACAGGCGAGGGAAACGAGCGCCACAGCGGCCATGCCGCTGTAGAACGCGCGCGACGCCGACTTGTTCATGTATTCCTCCATCATCTCATCGGACTTGATGAAGAAATACTCAAAGTCAACGGCAAAGGCAAAGAATGCCAGGAAAACACGCGCCTGCGTGAATACGCCGATGAAGCCGAGAAGCGAGAGCAGGCCTGTGGAAGCGTACAGGCAGCGTTTCAGGTTCATGGGATGGCCTCCTTGTGTGTGATGTATTTCGCTTATGATGTGATAAATATACCACATACGATGCGCGATGTCAAGCCGCTGCGGCGGACGGCAAATATCCTTTGAATACGCTTGCGCTACGTGGTATAATGGCACAGTCATTTGAGAAAGGAGGCTGATGGGATGAAGATCGTGGTATTGTGCGGCGGGCTCTCGCCGGAGAGGAACGTCTCGCGCTCTTCGGGCGCGAAGATCGCCGCCGCGCTGAGGGAGC
Source organism: Candidatus Scatomorpha stercorigallinarum (assembly GCA_018713375.1). The sequence goes on from DVOV01000006.1 coordinate 1,877, forward strand.
TGGGCCACGCCGTTGTGCTTGTCGATATGTATTTCGGGCTGGAGGACTACGCCGGGGGGCTGGAGGATATTTTTGAACGCCCGCCGGAGGATTTCGGTACGGTGATAGAGGAAGCGGCGCCGGACATGGCTGCCGTGAAGGCCGCGCGCAGGCTGCAGAGCGCGAGCCAGTTCGGCGACCGGGTACTGGAGCTGTGCGCCATGGCGGACATCGTGTTCATGGCCCTGCACGGGCAGTGCGGCGAGGACGGTCGCGTGCAGGCGGTGTTCGACCTGATGGGGATAAAATACACGGGCAGCGGCCACCTGGGCAGCGCCATCGCCATGGACAAGGACCTCACCAAGCGCATCGTCGCGCCGCTGGGCGTGCTCACGCCGGAGTGGCGCACCTATGAGCTCGCGCAGCTCGACCTGGACGCTGCCTGCAGCGAGTGCGCGCTGCCGGCGGTGGTGAAGCCGGTGGATTCCGGCTCCAGCATCGGCGTCTCCATCGCGCATACGCGCGAGGAGCTGCGCTCAGCGCTCTCGGCGGCGGCGCGGGAGAGCTCGCGCGCCGTGGTGGAACAGTACATAGCCGGGCGCGAGGTACAGATAGGCATACTGGCGGGTAAGCCGCTGCCGAGCATCGAGATAAGGCCGCTGGTGGGCTTTTACGACTACAGGAACAAGTATCAGGCCGGCGCGGCCGAGGAAATCACCCCCGCGCCGATACCCGAGGAGACGGAGCAACGTCTGGCGCAGAGCGCGCTGACGGTCTATAACGCCCTTGGGCTAAGCGCAATATCCCGCGCGGATTTCATCCTCGACGGGGAGGGGCGGCTGTGGTTCCTCGAGATAAACACGCTGCCCGGCATGACGCCCACAAGCCTTGTGCCGCAGGAGGCGGCGGTGCTGGGGATAAGCTATCCCGAGCTCTGCCAGCGGATAATCGACGCGTCTATGGAGAAATACTTATGAAGGACATGACGGTTTTCAGCGCGGCGGAGGCCGCGGGCGGGCGACTGGTCAACTGCCCGCTGGATCTGCCGCTGGCCGGCGGCGTTATCGACAGCCGCGAGGCGGGGCCGGGGCTGATGTTCTGCGCGCTGCCGGGCGAGCGTGCGGACGGGCACGAATACATGCGCTCCGCGCTGGAAAAGGGCGCGGCCTGCTGCCTGGCGACGCATGTGCCGGAGGGCGTGACGGGGCCGGTGATACTGGTGGACGACGTGCGCTCGGCCATGGCGAAGATCGCCGGCGCATGCCGCGACAGGCTGGGCATCCCGGTGGTGGGCATCACGGGCAGCAGCGGCAAGACCACGGCCAAGGAGATGTGCGCCGCCGTGCTCTCGCAAAAATACAACACGCTAAAGACGGAGAAGAATTTCAACAACGAGCTGGGCGTGCCGCTGACGCTCTTCCGCATCGGGCCGGAGCACGGCGCGGCGGTGGTGGAGCTGGGCATCAACCACTTCGGCGAGATGAGCCGACTGGGCGCCATGGCGAAGCCGGACATCGCCGTCTACACGCTCATCGGGCGCTCGCATCTGGAGGCGCTGGGCGACCTGGACGGCGTGCTGCGGGCCAAGGGCGAGCTTGTGGAGCAGATGCCGCCGGACGGGCTGTTGATCGTCAACGGCGACGATGAAAAGCTCGCCGCCTGGCGTCCCGCGCGGCGCAAGCTGACCTTCGGGCTCGGCGAGGGCTGCGACGTGCGCGGCGTGGGCTTCGCCCCGCGCGGGGCGGAGGGCTCGGCGCTGACCGTGCTGGCAGGGGAGAGGCGGATAGAGCTCTTCCTGCCGGCCTATGGCCGGCATCTGGCCTACGCCGCGCTGGCAGCGGCGGCCGTGGGCATCGAGCTGGGCCTGAGCGACGGACAGATCGCCGCCGGGGCGGCGGATTACGCGCCGGTGGGGCGCCGCGCGCGCATCATCGAGACGCCGTCGCTGACTGTCATCGACGACTGCTACAACGCCAATCCCGATTCTGTTAAGATGGCCATCGCCTCCGCCGGCGCGCTCGGCGGGCGGCTGGTGTGCATCCTCGGCGACATGCTGGAGCTGGGGGAACAGTCCGAACAGATGCACCGCGAGGTGGGCGAGGCGGCGAGAGCGGCCGGCGCGCTGCTGCTGACGGCAGGCGAGCGCAGCGCCGCCATGGGCGGCGAGCACTTTGCCAGCAAGGCGGAGCTCATATCCGCCCTGCCGCGGCTGCTGAAAAGGGGAGACCGCGTACTGGTGAAGGCCTCGCACTCCATGGCCTTCGAGGAGATCAGCGACGCGCTGCGCGCGCTGTCGCTGTAATGAGCGCTCAAAGTGCACAGTACGGACGGCTGTGGAAGGCCGCTATTGGCTAAACTTCAATAATATTGGCTGAATGTTGATTTAATTCATTGCAATCACAAAGAAATTGTCGTATATTAAGTATTATACGGCGGCTGCGCACCGGGCCCGGCGCGCGGGCCGTCCAGCGCTTTTCCCTCGCACCGGACTGATCAAAGAAAGGACAGATGAGAATGAGCGATATCAGAAGCAAGGTACACGAGAATTTTGACGAGATGATCTCCTGGCGGCGCGATTTCCACCGCCATCCCGAGCTCTCCAACGAGGAGTTCCGCACCAGCGACAAGATCGCCGAGCTGCTGAAGAGCTTTGGCTGCGACAGCGTCGAGCGCCCGCGCCCGACGGGCGTTGTCGCGCTGATAAAGGGCGAAAAGCCCGGCGGCTGCGTGGCTATACGCGCTGATATCGACGCGCTGCCGGTGACGGAAAACACCGGCCTCGCCTTTTCCAGCGAGAACGAGGGCGTCATGCATGCCTGCGGGCACGACACGCATGCGGCCATGCTGCTCTGCGCGGCCAAGGTGCTCTGCGGTATGCGCAGCGAGCTGCCCGGCACGGTGAAGCTCATTTTCCAGCCGGCGGAAGAGAAGGCCCCCAACGGCGGCGCCAAGCCCCTGATCGAGGCCGGCGTGCTGGAAAACCCCACTGTGGACGCCATCATGGCCCTGCACATCTCCCCGGGCGGGCCGAAGGTCGGCTCTTTCAGCGTCTACAACGGTATTGCCACCACGGCTTTCGACCTCTATAACGTCGAGGTCAACGGCCAGACCGCACACGGCTCCCAGCCGCACCGCGGGCATGACGCCATCCTCGCCGCCGCCCAGTTCGTGGTGACCGCGCAGCAGATCGTCGCCCGCCGCATCAACCCGGTCAAGACCGCTATCGTCTCCGTCGGCCTTATCAACGGCGGCGAGGCCGTCAACATCATCCCCAGCCACGTGCGCATGGAGATGGTCTGCCGCACCTATGGCGAGGAGGCCCGCGCCATCATCCGCGACCAGATACTGAAGATCGCCCACGGCATCGAGGAGTATTCCGAGTGCCGCCTGGATGTGGAGCACATCGAGGGCTACAGCTCCGTGGAGAACGACCCCAAGCTCATCGCCATCGCCGACGAGGCCGTGACCGAGGAGCTGGGCGAGGGCTACATGGACTACCTCGACGAGCCGCTGAGCTTCAGCGAGGACTTCGGGCGCTACGGCCAGGCCGCCGGCGTGCCCTCGCTGTTCATGCTGCTCAACGCCGGCTATCTGGGCATCACGCCCTATTCCCTGCACGACAGCCGCTGCACGTTCCAGGAAGAGGCGCTGGAGTACGGCGTCACCGCCATGGTCGCCACGGCGAAAAAGATACTTTCCAAGCTGCCTAAGGCCGGCGCTCAGAGCTGAACCTTTCGATATTTTCCAAGGAGGAAACACACATGCCTGATATCAAGAAACTTGCCAAGGATGTTTGGCCCTACGTCGTGGAGATGAGGCGTGATTTCCACCGCCATCCCGAGCCGAGCTACCATGAGTTCCGCACCACGGACCGCATCGCCGAGGAGCTCGACAAGATGGGTATCCCTTACCGCCGCTTCGAGCCCACCGGCCTGCTGGGCGAGATCGTCGGCGGAAAGCCTGGCAAGTGCATCGCCCTGCGCGCGGACATCGACGCGCTGAGCGTCAAGGAGAACACCGGCCTGGAGTACGCCAGCGAAAACGAGGGCTTCATGCACGCCTGCGGCCATGATACGCACACGGCCATGCTGCTGGGCGCGGCGAAGGTCCTCTCCTCGCTCAAAGACGAGCTCTGCGGCACCGTCAAGCTGATGTTCCAGCCCGCCGAGGAGCTGGGCTCCGGCGCGAAGACCATCATCGCCCAGGGCGCTCTTGAGGGCGTTGACGCCGCATTCGGTATGCATATCTTCTCCCAGGCGCCGGCCGGCACGGTCTGCATGACCCCGGGCGTCATCCTCCCGGCTGCGGACAGCTATAAGCTCTGCGTAGAGGGCGTGACCTGCCACGGCGCCGAGCCGAACAGGGGCGTTGACGCCACTGTGGCGGCCGCCGCCATAGTCATGAACCTGCAGACGATATCCAGCCGCGAGTTCAGCCCGCTGGAGCCCGTCGTCGTCACGGTGGGCACGCTGCACTCCGGCTCCCGCTTCAACGTTGTCTCCAACCACGCCGAGATGGAGGGCACCGTCCGCCTGTTCGATGAGGAGCTGCACAAGCAGATACCCGGCATGATGGAGCGCATAGCCAAGGACACCGCCGCGGCGTTCCGCTGCACGGCTTCGCTTGAATACAATATCCTTTGCGACATGCTCGTAAACGAGCCCAATATGGCCGCCCTCGCAACGGCGTCCATAGAGAAGGTCGTCGGCGCGGGTAATGTGGCCCCCTTCAGGCGCACCATGGGCGGCGAGGACTTCTCCGCCTATACGCACATCATCCCCTGCGCCTTCGCCGGCCTCGGCGGCGGCGGGGAGGCCCCCCAGCACAGCGATATGTTCTGCATAGACGAGACCGCCATGGAAAACGGCACGGCCACCTACGCCCAGGTCGCCTGGGATTACCTGAACGGCTGAGCTTGACAAAAACGAAAGGCACAGCGGCGCGCCGCTGTGCCTTTTTGCATCCAGGAACCCAGGGAGCTTATGTACCGGGGGCTGTGCCCCCGGGCGTCATTTGTCGAAGGCCGGGTTGACGGCGTAGATGTTCTTCTGGTCGAGCTTCTCCTGCGCCATGCGCAGGCCCTCGCCGAAGCGCTGGTAGTGGACGATCTCGCGCTCGCGCAGGAAGCGGATGACATCGTTCACGTCCGGGTCGTCGGACAGCCGCAGGATGTTGTCGTAGGTCACACGGGCTTTCTGTTCGGCGGCGAGATCCTCATTGAGGTCGCAGATGACGTCGCCCTTAATGCCGATGCTGGCGGCGCTCCAGGGGAAGCCGGAGGCGGCGGTGGCGTACACGCCGGCGGTGTGATCGACGAAATAGGTGTCGAAGCCGGCGGCCTTGATCTGCTCCGGCGTCAAATTGCGCGTCAGCTGGTGGACGATGGCGCCGATCATCTCCAGATGGCCCAGCTCCTCGGTGCCGATGTCTGTGAGCAGCCCCTTGAGCTCGGCGGTGGGCATGGAATAGCGCTGGCTGAGGTAGCGCAGCGACGCGCCCAGCTCGCCGTCCGGGCCGCCGTACTGTGAGATGATGAACTTCGCCAGGGCCGGGTTGGTGTTCTTGATCTTTACGGGATATTGCAGCTTTTTCTCATACACAAACATGGCTCAACCCTCCGTGTTGCCCTTGTAGTCCCAGGGCCAGGGATCCTTCAGCCAGGTGTAGCTGGCCGCGCCGGCGAGGTCGGAGCGGGTGATGGGTCCGTACTGGGCCACATACTTCGCCTTGCCCTCGTTATAGAGCTGCAGGAAGCTCTTGTAGGTCGTGAAAGCCGCGCTGTCGGAACTGTGCGTGTCAAGATAGAGCGCCAGCTCCTGCAGCACGAAATCCAGCGCCATCAGCTCCCGCAGCGGCGTGCTGTCCGCCGGCATCTGATTGACGATGTTCATGAACGGCAGGTCGAGCCCGGGGAAGAGCGTGCCGCGCGAGAGCGCCTCGCCGCTGTCATAGGCCGGCTCCGCCGCGCGCTGCATGGGCACATAGGCCGCGGCCAGCGGGGCGCACTGGGGAAGGTCGCCCGTCCTGTAGTCGCAGCCGCTGGTCTGGTTGCTGTTACTGTTCAATGCGTATTCCTCCTTGGGAATTCCTGAGAGGGCGTGGCCCTCGTCTCAGAATATGCCGGGAAAGGGCGGTGGGTGCGCACAGCAGGGCTTGCATTTCACACGCGAAAGTATTATTATACTAAAAAGACGTAGAGCAGGAGGCTGAGGACATGAGTTACATCCCGACACCGGAGCAGGCGCTTGAGCTTGTAAAGCAGTACAACAAGGAAGCTTTCCACATCCAGCACGCGGAGACCGTGGGCAAGGTGATGGGTTACATCGCCGCGCAGTACGATCCGGGCAAGGAGGACTACTGGACCGCCGTCGGCATCCTGCACGATATCGACTTTGAGCAGTGGCCCGAGCAGCACTGTGTGAAGGCGCAGGAGCTGCTGAAGGAGCTGGACATCGACGAGGGCGTCATCCACGCCGTCGCCAGCCACGGCTACGGCCTGGTCTGCGACGTGGAGCCCACGCTGCTTATGGAGAAGTACCTCTTCGCCGTTGACGAGTTCACCGGCCTCATCGGCGCCGCGGCCCTGATGCGCCCCACCGGCTATGAGGGCATGGAAGTCAAGAGCGTAATGAAGAAGTTCAAGGACAAGAAGTTCGCCGCCGGCTGCTCCCGCGATGTCATCACCAAGGGGGCGGAGATGCTCGGCATCAGTGTGCAGGAGCTCGCAGACCTGACGCTGAAGGCCATGACGGCATAAATGTGTGGCAGCTCTCCCGGGAAACAGCGTCGTTTCCCGGGGGACGCATGCAGCGGCGGCAGTTTGGGCGGTTTCAGGCAAATGCGCCCGCAACTGCTGCCTGTGGAAACGCGATTTTTTATTGTCACAATCTCGGAACATTGTTCCGATAATCGGGCTTTGCTGAGGAGCAGGGGCATTTACGGAAGTATCTCACCGCCGGGAGCGCATCTGCTGCGTAACGGCGGAGATAGGGCGGGGCATTGCGGCAAATACTAAATGACGCGGCGCCGCCGGGCACAGGTAAACAAAGCGCTGCCGGACGTCACATGACGAGACGGCCAGCGCTACAGAAAAGGAGGATAAATTTGGCTAAGATCATATCTGCCGCCGAGGCCGTTGAGCTTATGCACGACGGCATGACCCTCGGCGTGAGCGGTTTCGGCGCGTTCGCCTCGCCGGACACGATCCTGGAAGCTATGGGCAAAAGCTTCCGCGAAAAGGGGACGCCCAGGGCGCTGACCATCGTCTCCGGCGTGGCGCCCGGCGACTTCATGGAGGACGGCTGCGGCATGTCCAAAATAAAGGACGAGGGCATCATCGACACGCTCATCGCGTCGCACCTGCGCATGTCGCCGGCTGTCGGCAGGGCGTGCAGCGAGAACAGGATCGCGGCCTACACCATGCCGCTGGGGGTGTATGGCCAATTGATGGCGGCGATAGGCGGGCACCGGCCCGGCGTCATCACGCACGTAGGGTTGCACACTTACGCCGACCCGCGGCAGGAGGGATGCCGCATCAACGACAGGGCCAAGGAACAGGGCCGGGAGATCGTCCGTCTGATGCAGATAGATGGCAGGGACTATCTTTTTTACAAGGCTTTCAAGATAGACGCCTGCATCCTTCACGCCAGCCTGGCCGATGAGGACGGCAACATCTCGGCGGAAAACGAGCCGCTCAAGAGCGATCTGCTGGAGCTGGCGTCAGCGGTACACAACAACGGCGGCACCGTCATCGTCGAGGTGAACGAGGTCGTCAAAGCGGGCTCGCTCGACCCGAGGCATGTGCTGATACACAAGTCGAGCGTGGACTACGTCGTGCGCGCGGACAAACAGGCCAACATAGCGCTCGGCTACTTCCCGCAGATGATAGGTGACATCCGCATGCCGGAAGGGCAGGGGGTGCCGCCCATGCCGCTGACGGGCAAAAAGGTAATCGCCCGCCGGGCGGCCATGGAGCTTGAGCCCGGCATGCTCGTCAACCTTGGCATCGGCATACCGGCTTCTGTCGCCAATGTCGCCAACGAGGAGGGGATAAGCGGGCAGCTTACGCTCTCGCTGGAGACCGGCGTTTACGGCGGCGTGCCGCTGGACGGGACACTGTTCGGCTCCGCTGTCAACCCCGATTCCATCTCCCGCTCGGCGGACATGTTCGTCACCTATGACGGCGGCGGGCTCGACCTGACCGTCCTCGGCTGCGCTGAAGCCGATCCATCCGGCAGCGTGAACGTCTCCAAGTTCGGCGGGCGCTGCGTGGGCCCCGGTGGTTTTGTCAACATATCGCAGAACACGCCCCGCGTGTGCTTCGCCTTCTCGTTCACCTCCGGGAGATCGGATATAGCCGTCGAGGACGGCAAGCTGGTGATCCGCCGCGACGGCAGCGGCATCAAGTTCAAGAAGCAGCTCGAGCAGGTGACGTTTTCCAGCCGGTATGCCCAGGAGACGCATCAGCAGGTGATGTTCATCACCGAACGTGCCGTGTTCAGGGTGATCGACGGCAGGCTGACGCTGACGGAAATCGCCCCGGGCGTCGATCTTGAACGGGACATCCTGGGCAAGATGGAATTCGTGCCGGAGATCGCGCCTGACCTGCGCGAGATGGACGCGCGGCTGTTCCGGCCGGAAAAGATGGGCCTGAACGGGAAATAAACAGGCCGGCGCTGCGAATATGCACGGATGAAAAAACGCACCCCCGGATATCGGGGGTGCGTTTGCATTTACCTGCGGCCTCCTCCGCCGCCGGAGGGGCGGCCGCCGCCGCCAAAGCCTCCGCCATGGAAACCGCCGCCGAAGCCGCCTCCGTGGAAGCCTCCGCCCCCGCCGAAGGGCGGGCGCGGGCCGCCCGGCCACCTCGGGCCCCTTGGCCCGCGCGGGCCGCCGGGACCGCCGCAGAAGAAAAACAGCGGCAGGTGCGTCCCGTAGGAGCGGTAATAGCGCCGGCGCCGGCCCATGGAATTGACGAACAACAGAGCGAGAACGATGACTATCACGGCTAACAGCACAAGCCGCGACTGGCGCTGCTGGCGATGATAATCCTCCGCGGCCTGCGCGAAATAGTCCTCTGCATCTGTAAAGGTAACGTTGGGCCCGGCGTAGAGCTCGTTGGTGTCGTAAATGTCCGAGTAAACGACGACAAGCTGCGGGATGAGGCGGGCCACGGCCTCATCGTACTCGCCGGCGTCCGACAGCGGCCAGAAGACAGTGTCGAGCAGGTCATTGATGTCGTCCGTGCTGAACTGGCTCTCGATGCCGGATCCCTGGACGAGCCATCCGCGGTCCTCGCGCACGACGTGCAGAAGCAGCATGCCGTTATTTTCCGTTTCGCTGCCGACGCCCCAGGAGCGGAAGAGCAGGTTGGCGTACTGCTCGCTGTCATAGCCCTCGGGCAGGTAGTTGATGGTGACGACGACGAGCTGCGCGCCGGAGCAATACTGCTCGAGCGGGCCGTTGACGTCGAGGATGAGCTCCCGTGTGCTTTCCGAGAGGGTGCCGGCCTCGTCGTGGACGTAGAAGTCGTCCCCCGTGCCGGCGTCGGGTATGTCCGCGGCGAGGACAGGTAGGGAGAGGACGGCGATGGCGAGCAGCAAAGTTATAATACGTTTTTTCATATGCGCCTTTCGCTCAGCTGAAGCGCTGAGGCTCGTCAACACCGGCGAGCTCGGCGAGAATATCAGTGGGGAAGGTGTTGTATACGGAGCGGGTGAAGTCCGTCACGGCGCTGTTATAGCTGTTTTCCGTTATCATCTTCTGTGCGCCTTCGTATATTTCGGCGTAGTATTTTGCATCAGAGACGTCACCTTCGCTGAGCTCATATCCGGCGAGAGAGCGCTGCGCTTCGTCGAAGGCCCGGTCGAGGCTTTCGCTGCAATAGGCCATGTAGTCGATATCGTCGCCCTCGGTTGCCCAGAGAAGGCTGTCCCGCTCCTCATAGAGCGCGTCCGCGGCCTCCTTGTCATAGGACGAGAGCACGGCGGCGTAGCCGTTCGAGGCGGACAGCTTTTCCTCCAGGCGGGAGTAGATGCTGCGCTCGCCCTCAATGTCGGTGTAGAATTTGTCCTCGATCTCGTTGACAGCGGAGCCAAGCTTCACGCGGGTGTTCAGCAGCGTGGAGCCAGCAACAACGAGCACGGCGAGCAGCAGCGCGCCGGCCTTAGATTTGAAAAAATCCATCCTCTCAGCCCCTCAGCTCCAGGAGCTTCTGCTTGAGCTCGCCCTCAATGCGGCCCAGCTCGGCCTCCGCCTCCGCGCGCTTTTTCGCGCCGTCGGCCTGTATCTGGCGCACTTCCTCAAGCGTGGCGATGAGCTCCTGATTGGTTTTTTGCAGCGTTTCGATGTCCACTATGCCGCGTTCGCTCTCGCGCGCGATGTCAACGCTGCCCTGATGCAGCTTTTCGGCGTTAGCGCGCAGCAGGCGGTTGGTGACGTCGTTCACCTCGCGCTGGGCCTCCATGGCCTGCTGGGAGTGGTGCAGCGTGAGCGCGAGCACCATCTGGCTCTTCCAGAGGGGGATGGTGTTGACGATGGAGGAGCGTATCTTTTCGCTCATGACGGCGTCGTTGGATTGTATCATCCTGATCTGCGGGGCCATCTGAACGGAAATCATGCGCGTCAGCTCAAGGTCGTGCAGCTTTTTCTCAAAGCGGCCGATCATGTTGGCAAGGTCGTTGGCCGCCTGCGCGTCCTCCGGCAGGCCGCTCTGCTGGGCCTTCAGCTGGGCTTCGGGAAGGTCCTTTTCGCGCAGCTCGGAGCAGCGCAGCTTGCCGGCCACGATGTACATCGTCAGCTCCTTGTAGTACTGCTGGTTCCTCTCATAGAGCTTGTCCATCATGGCGATGTCCTTCATGAGCGTGAGCTCGTGCTTTTCAAGCTCGGCGGTTATCTTGTCGACGTTCTCCTCGGCTTTGTCGTACTGCGCCTTGAGCGAAGCGATGTTCTGCCGCGCTTTTTTGAAGAGGCCCATGAAGCCCTTTTTCTCCTCGGCCTCCTCAAAATCCAGCCCCTGCAGCTCGATGACCAGGTCGGAGAGCTCCTGGCCGATCTCGCCCATGTCCTTGGTGCGGACCTTGCTGAGCGCGGCGTCCGAAAAATCGGCGACGTTCTTCTGCGCCGCGGAGCCGTAATTCAGTATCTGCTCGGCGTTGGTGACGTCGATCTGCTTGGCAAACTCGCGCACGGCGGCCTGCTCGGCGGGGGAGAGGCGGTCGATATCCAGCTTTTCCGAGGGGGCCTCGGGCTTTTTCTCCGCCGGGAGCGCGGCCTCCGGCGCGGCGGAGACCGCCGTCGCTGCCGCAGCGTTGGGGTCGAGCGTAAGGGTGGGGATGAATTCTTTGTTCTCGTCCATGTGTATTCGTCCTTTCTCAGCCGCGGTCAGCGCCGGAGCGCGCCGCCTTCGTAATCAGGTCGTCCAGCCCGCCGCCGCCCGTGAGGCCCTCGCGCGCGAGCATCTGGTTCATGACGCTGATGTCGGTCTCGATATCCAGCGCCTGGTTCTCGAACAGGGAATCGAGCTGCTTTTTGTAGGCCTCGATGGCCGTGTTCAGCATGTCCTCTATGCTCTTCATCGAGCGCGTGAGGTTGTCGCCGGCGATGCCCTGGTCGCTCATGCGGTCGTAGGCGTTGAGCAGCTTGATGGTGGTAGGCAGGTAGTAGTCGAGGAACTTTCTTATCTGCGGGACGTCAGACTCGTCCTGCACGGCGTCCTGCACTATTTTGTCCGATATGCGCATGATCTCGTTTATCTTTTTGCGCACTTCGGCGTTCTCTATCGTCGAATAGAGGCGGCCCATCTCCCGCATGGCGAGCTTGCCGTCGGCGATGATCTTTTCCACCTCCGGGCTGTAACGCGTTTTTTCCTCATCAGGGGCTGGCTCGGTCGGCCTGGCGGACTGCTGCCCGTCCCCGGACGGGGCGGCCCCGGAGGAGCTTTTGCGCCCCGTGACCGCGGCGGTGGCGATGCCGGCCGCGAGGGAGACGGCGAAGGACAGTATGAGCCAGACGAGCTCGTAGAGCGGGAAAATGAGCGCGCAGACGAGCCATGCGGCGATAAATGCGTATATGGGGGCGGCGGAGCCGCGCTTTTTCTGTTTCAAGGCTGTGACCTCCTGCAATTTGGCCTACTGGCATTTTATATCTAAAAATATAGTGCGTCAAGAAAAACTAAAACTATTGCATGAAAAGCTGCGCGGATGTATAATAAACTGATTAGGTGTCATTCACAGACCGGCCGCATCCGGCCGCAACGCAGGAGGAGCATGATGGTAAAGATCGCCCCGTCCATACTTTCCGCTGATTTTGGCCGGCTCGCCGCCGAAGTCGAGGAGGCAAAGGCCGCCGGCGCCGATTATATACACGTAGACGTGATGGACGGGCTTTTTGTGCCCAACATCTCCATCGGCATCCCCGTCGTCAAAAGCCTGCGCGCGGAAACGGACATGTTCCTTGACGTACACCTGATGATCGACCGTCCGCACCGCTACGTGGGCGCGTTCTGCGACGCGGGGGCGGACCTCGTCTGCTTCCACGCGGAGGCGGATGAGCCGCAGGACATACTCGCCGCGATAGAGGAGATAAAGGGCAGGGGCAAGAAATGCGCCCTTGCAATAAAGCCGAAAACCCCGGCCACGGTGCTGCTGCCGTACATTGCCCAGCTTGATATGGCGCTCGTGATGACGGTGGAGCCCGGCTTCGGCGGGCAGAGCTTCATGTCCGCCCAGCTGCCCAAGATACGCGGGCTGCGCGCGCTCATAGAACAGATGAACCCCGCCTGCGAGCTGGAAGTGGACGGCGGCATCGACCCCGCCACCGCGCCGCTGGCGGTGGACGCCGGGGCCAATGTGCTCGTGGCCGGCAGCGCGGTGTTCGGCAGGGGCGACAGGGCGGAGGCCGTGCGCGAGCTGCGCATGGCGGCGGACGTGAAGGCAGATCTTTGAGACAGAGGTAGACGAGATGTCATTTTTTCCCGCAGCGCTGGAGACGCTGATAGAAAAGTTTGCAATGCTCCCCGGCATCGGGCGCAAGAGCGCCCAGCGCCTGGCTTTTTTCGTGCTCTCGCTCCCGGAGGGGGAGGCGGAGAGCTTTGCTGCCGCCATATTGGACGCGCGCGGCAGCGTACACTGCTGCTCCGTGTGCCAGAATCTGACGGATTCGGACGTCTGCCCCATCTGTTCCAGCGACAGGCGCGACAGGGGCGTCATCTGCGTGGTGGCGGAGCCGCGGGACGTGGCCTCCTTTGAGCGCGGCAGGGAGTACAACGGCGTCTATCACGTGCTGCACGGCGTGCTCTCGCCCATGAACCACGTGGGCCCGGACGACCTGCGCATCTCCGAGCTGGTCGCGCGCGTGGCCGCCGGCGGCGTGGAGGAGGTCATCATGGCCCTTAACCCGGACACGGAGGGGGAGACGACCTCAATGTACATCTCACGCCTTCTGAAGCCCTTCGGCGTCAAGGTCACGCGCCTGGCCTACGGCATACCCGTGGGCTCCAACCTGGAATTCGCGGACGACGCCACGCTCAGCCGCGCGCTGGAAGGGCGCGTGGAGATGTAGGCATATTTTCTGTCCTCAGCGGTTATAATGCAGGATAACCGTCGTACATACATAAAGAACTGAGATAAGGAGTACTATATGGCAAAACTGAAGATCATCCCGCTCGGCGGTCTCGGTGAGATCGGCAAGAACCTCACCGTGTACGAATACGGGCAGGACATCGTCATCGTTGACTGCGGCCTCGGTTTTCCCGACGAGGAGCTCTACGGCGTCGATGTCGTCATCCCGGACGTCACCTACCTGCGGCAGAACGCCGACCGCATCAGAGGCATGGTGATAACCCACGGCCACGAGGACCACATCGGGGCCATACCCTATGTCCTGCGCGAGCTGGACATACCCATCTACGCCACGCAGCTGACGGCCGGCATCATCGAGCTCAAGCTCGAGGAATTTGACCTGCTGTACAACACGCAGATATTCACCAAGAAGGCGGGGGATAAATTCCGCCTCGGCTGCTTTGAGATCGAGTTCATCCACGTCAACCACTCGATAGCGGACTCCGTCGCCCTCGCCATCAGGACGCCTGTGGGCACCGTTATCCACATGGGCGACTTCAAGATTGACCTCACGCCCATCCAGGGCGAGATGATAGACCTCGTGCGCCTGGGCCAGCTGGGCCGCCAGGGCGTGCTCGCATTGCTCTCCGACTCCACGAACGTGGAGCGGCCGGGCCACTCGGATTCTGAGCGCATGGTGGCCGCCAAGTTCGACGAGCTCTTCAAGGACTGCGACAAGCGCATCATCGTCACCACCTTCGCCTCCAACGTGCAGCGCATGCAGCAGATCGTCAACAGCGCCGCCAAGTATAAGCGCAAAGTGGCCGTCACCGGGCGCAGCATGGAGAACATGATGAAGGTCGCCATGACGCTGGGCTATCTGGACGTTCCCGAGGGCGTGCTGATGGACCTCAACCAGATCAAGAGCCAGCCCAGGGAGCGCACCGTCATCCTCTCCACCGGCAGCCAGGGCGAGAACATGTCCGCCCTCTACCGGATGGCTTTCAACGAGCACAAGCAGATAAACATCGACGCCGGCGACCGCGTCATCATCTCCGCCTCGGCCATACCCGGTAACGAGACGACCATCTCGCGCGTCATCGACGAGCTCTTCCACAAGGGCGCGGAGGTCATATACGACCGCCGGCTGGGGCTGCACGTCTCCGGCCACGCCTGCCAGGAGGAGCAGAAGATGATACTCGCCCTGGTGAAGCCGAAATTCTTCATCCCCATCCACGGCGAGTACCGCATGCTCTGCAAGCACCGCGACCTGGCCTATATGATGGGCGTGGAGAAGAACAACGTCGTCATCGCCGAGAACGGCTCCGTCATCGAGCTAAGCCGCAAGAGCATCAAGCTGGCCGAAAACGGCGTGCAGGCCGGGCGCGTGCTGGTGGACGGCGCGGGCGTGGGCGACGTGGGCAGCGTGGTGCTGCGCGACCGCAAGCACCTGGCCGAGGACGGCGTCATCGTGGTGGCCCTCACGCTCTCCGACGAGGACCGCTCGCTGCTCGCCGGGCCGGAGATCGTCACGCGCGGCTTCGTCTATGAGCGGGAGGCCGACGCCCTCATCGACGAGATGAAGCGCGTCGTGCACGAGAGCCTGGCAAGCTGCCGGCACCAGCGCATCTCGGACTACCAGGCCATCAAGAACAAGATACGCACCAACCTCACGGGCTATCTCTACAAGGCCACGCGCCGCAGCCCGATGATACTGCCGGTGATAAACGAGGTCTGACGGGAGGAAACGTTGGACATACCCTATTTTGACGCGCACTGCGACACGCTCAGCGTGCTGCACAGCCGCGGGGCCGAATGGTCGCTGGGCGCCAACGCCGCGGAGGTGGATATCGACCGCCTGTCGGCATATTCCCCCGCGGCGCAGGTGTTCGCTATCTGGGGCGGGCACTATGAGGAAAAGCTCGCGCTGCTGCGCCGCAGCCTGGCGCGCGACGGCCGGGCCGTCCTCTGCCGCACGGCGGAGGAGGTGCGCAAGGCTAACGCCGCCGGCAAAGTGGCCGCCCTGCTCTCCGTGGAGGGGGCGGAAATACTCGGCTGTTCCATAGAACGGCTGCGCGAAGCGCGCGAGCGGGACGGGCTGGCGATGATAAACCTCTGCTGGAACAGCGACAACGCCCTGTGCGGGGCGGCGATGGACAGCGGGAGCGGACTGACTGACGCCGGGAGGGCGTTCGTGCGCGCGGCGCAGGACGTCGGCGTGGCGGTGGACCTCTCACACGCCTCGGAGCGAACGTTCTGGGACGTTTTGGAGATCGCGGAGAAGCCGGTCATCGCCAGCCACTCGAACGCGGCGGCGCTTTCAAGCGAATTCCCGCGCAACCTGACCGATGAGCAGTTCACCGCGCTGGTGAAGTGCGGCGGCGGGGCCGGGCTCAACCTCTGCGCCGACTTCATCGGCCTGGGGCGGGATATCGGCGCCTGCTGTGCGCACATCGAACATTTCCTCGCCCTGGGCGGGGAAAAGAGCCTGTTCCTGGGCACGGACTTCGACGGCATCGCCGCCGTGCCGCGCGGCCTTTATGGCGTACAGGACATGTGGAAGCTCTATGAGGCGCTGCTGGAGCGCGGGCACAGCGAAGAGCTCGTGCAGGATATTTTTTACGGTGATCTCCTGAGGATACTGGGGAGGACGGCATGAACATACAGATATTTGGCCGCAACAAGTGCTTCGATACGAAAAAAGCCGAGCGCTATTTCAAGGAGCGGCGGATAAAATACCAGCTCATCGACCTGCCGCGCTTCGGCATGAGCCGGCGCGAACTGGAGAGCGTGCGCGCCGCGGTGGGGCTTTCCGAGCTCATCGACCCCAAGGCCCCAGACTTTGACCTGCTGAAATATATGGCGACAGACGCCGACCGCTTTGAGCGCCTGCTCGAATACCCGGACAACATCCGCACGCCGGTGGTGCGCAACGGCCGCCAGGCCACGGTGGGTTATCAGCCGGAGGTCTGGAAAGCCTGGGAGTGAGCGGAACAAAACGCTTTATTTTCCCGTGCGGATATGCTATACTGTATTGCCACAACGCAAAGGAGGGCTCATTATGGGCGAGAACTACATCACCTGCCAGGCCGAAAAGGGCAGCATCAACATATCTGAGGACGTGCTCCTCTCCATGGTGCGCGCTGTGATCAACGAGATCGACGGCGTGGCCTCCATCGTCAACAACGCCGGCACCGAGCTGGCCGAGCTGCTGGGCATCAAGTCCGCCTCCAAGGGCGTGAAGGTGCAGATCAACGACGGCGTCATCACCGTGGACGCCATCATCATGGTGCGCTACGGCTGCAACGTCGTCAGCGTGGCCAGGGAAGTGCAGGACAAGGTGACCTCCGCCGTCGAGTCCATGACCGGCATGGGCAGCCCGGTGGTGAACGTCCACGTTTCCGGCGTGGCTTTCGACAAATGACGAGGACAAAGGCCCGGGAGCTGGCCGTAAGGCTCATATACGCCCAGGGGGCTTCCGACGGGGACGCGGCGGAAATCCTGGACGGTTTTTTCGACGAGGAGCATTTTGCCTCCCTTTCCGGGGAGGACGAGCTCTTTGCCTCCGCGCCAAATGAGGCACAGATGGAGTACATACGCCGCCTTGTCGCCGCCTGCGCGGAGCACCGCGACGAGCTTGACAACATCATAGCCAGGTATTCCACCGGCTGGCGGCCGGAGCGCATCTCGCGCACGGCGGCGGCCGTGCTCCGCTGCGCGCTGGCTGAGATAGTCTACCTGAAGGACGAGGACGTGACGCCCGCCGTCGCCATCAACGAGGCCGTTGAGCTCGCCAAGGCCTATGAGGAGCCGGAGACGGTATCGTTCATCAACGGCGTCCTCGGCGGCTACATGCGCGGAGAGGGCGAGAGGTGAATCGCTCAGAGCCAATAAGCGTATCGGAGCTCAACGCGCACATAAAGCTGCTTGTGGACTCCGACCCCGTGCTCGGCGCTGTAGCCGTGCGCGGGGAGCTTTCAAATTACAAGATCTACCCCTCCGGGCACCACTATTTTACGCTGAAGGACCAGGATTCGAGCCTGCGCTGTGTCATGTTCCGCAGCTCGGCGTCCAGGCTGCGCTTCCGGCCGGAGAACGGCATGTCCGCCACGGCCATCGGGCGCGTTTCCGTCTATCCGCGCGACGGGGCCTACCAGCTCTACTGCGACGAGCTGCTGCCCGGCGGCGCGGGCAACCTGCAGGCCGCTTTCGAGGAACTGAAGGCAAAGCTCGAGAAGGAGGGCCTGTTCGACAGGGCTCACAAGAGGCCGATACCGCGATACCCGGAGCGCGTCGCGGTGGTGACAAGCGAGGCAGGCGCGGCGGTGCACGACATCATCCGCGTGCTTAGAAAGCGCTGGCCTATGGCAAAGGTGCTGCTGCTGCCCGTCCGTGTGCAGGGGGCCGAGGCCCCGCCGGAGATAGCCGGGGCGATTCGCTACGCCGGGAGGCACCGCGTGGCGGACGTGCTGATCGCCGGGCGCGGCGGCGGCTCCATGGAGGACCTCTGGGCCTTCAACGACGAGCGCGTGGCGCGGGCGATATATGACTGCGAAATACCGGTCATATCCGCCGTTGGCCACGAGCCGGACGTGACGATAGCCGACTACGTGGCCGACCTGCGGGCGGCGACGCCCTCGAACGCCGCGGAGCTGGCCGCTCCGGACAGCGCCGAGCTGCGCGAGGCCATCGCCTCCGCCGGGGCGCGGCTCTATCAGGCGGTGACGAAGCAGATAAAGTCTCGGCGGACGGCGCTGGACGACCTCGCCTCCCGGCGCGTGATGCAGAGCCCCACCGGATTCATCGACCAGCGGCGGCTGGAGCTGGACTCCATACGCCTGCGTTTGGACGCGGCGGCGGAGCGCAGGATCTCCGCTTCCCGCGCGCAGTACGCCGCCCTGGCGGCCAAGCTCGACGCCATGAGCCCGCTGAAGGTGCTGGCGCGGGGATATTCGATAGCCCTCAACGGCGAGGGAAGGGCCCTGCGCGGCGCTTCTGAGCTCGCGGCGGGCGATAAGATACGCCTGCTCCTCGCGCGGGGCGAGGCCGAATGCACAGTGGACAGCGTCAAAGGAGATACAGATGGCACAGAAAAAGCAGCAGAGCTTTGAGAACAGCCTTGAGCGGTTGGGCGAGATCGTCCGCACGCTGGAAAAAGGCGACGCGCCGCTGGCCGATTCGCTCAAGCTCTTTGAAGAGGGGGCCGGGCTGGTCGCAAGCTGCACGAAGGCCCTGGACGAGGCCGAGCAGCGCGTGGTGAAACTGCGCAAAGGGCCGGACGGGGAGCCGCAGGAGCTGCCCTTCGAGGAGGGGAAAAAATGACCTACGACGAGCGCTACAAGTCATATCTGGCTATCATCGAGCCGGCGCTGAAGAAATATTTCGGCGCGCGGCGCGGCTTTGAGTTCGACGGGCTGCTGGATGCCATGGACTACAGCCTGACGGCCGGCGGCAAGCGCATACGCCCGGTGCTGGTGCTGGAATTCGCGCGCCTGAACGGCCTGGAGCCGGAAAAGGCCCTGCCCGCGGCCTGCGCGGTGGAGATGCTGCACACCTATTCGCTGATACACGACGACCTGCCTTGCATGG
>DVOV01000064.1 GCA_018713375.1 Candidatus Scatomorpha stercorigallinarum
TTCTCCGGGTCAAAGCCGTCGAAGGCCGCGCGGAAGCCCTCGCGCCGGTTCAGTATACACTCCCAGCTCAGCCCGGCCTGGAATCCCTCCAGTATCAGCAGCTCGAAGAGCCGCCGGTCGTCGTGCTCGGGCACGCCCCACTCGTGGTCGTGGTATTCGATATATAAGGGGTTTTTCGGGTTTGCCCAGGGGCAGCGCGCCCGCCCGTCCGGCCAGCCCGTCATGGCTCCCCGTCCGGGCAGGCGATCTCCATCATGCGCTCCACGGCCAGGTGCAGCAT
The DNA here is from genome assembly GCA_018713375.1 of Candidatus Scatomorpha stercorigallinarum. The sequence goes on from DVOV01000064.1 coordinate 281, forward strand.
CTGCGCGCAGGGCGTGTCCGCCGCGCGGTAATATACTTCCTTGCCCTCGCGGCGGGAGACGATCAGCCCGCCGGCGCGGAGCTGCCGCAGGTGGTGCGACACGGCCGGCGAGCTCATGTTCACCATCGCCGAGAGGTTTATCACGCACTCCTCGCAGTGGCAGAGCAGCCAGAAGATGCGGATGCGGCTGGGGTCGTCCATCAGGCGGAACGCCCCCGCCACCGCGCGGAAGGACTCCTCCTTCGGCATCCGCTCCAGCACGCGCCGCTCGTCTCCCCCGTGATCATGTGGCAGGCCGCAGCCCATTTCCATCCCTCCGTGACGTTTTTCGTAAATCATACCACAGCTGCGCGCAAAATACAAACCCCGCGCGCGGGCATATATTTTTTCCCGCGCCCCCTTGACAACGGCGGCGGAAGTGGTATACTTGAATCAACGATTAAGCAATCGTTTAATTATTGCCTTTAAGGAGCTGGGACCATGAAGAAGAGCTACAAGATCGAGGTCGACTGCGCCAACTGCGCGAACAAGATGGAGTCCGCCGCCAGGGCCACGCCCGGCGTGAAGGACGCCGTGGTCAACTTCATGACGCTGAAGATGAACGTGGAATTTGAAGAGGGCGCGGAGCCCCGCGCCGTCATGCAGGACGTGCTGAAGGCCTGCAAGCGCGTCGAGAGCGACTGCGAGATCTACCTGTAAGCAACTTTTCTCTGGAAGGGGATGCGCTCCATGAGCCGCAAGCAGAAAACGATGCTCGCGCGGATACTCGTATCCGCCGCGCTGCTGATCGCGCTGAATTTCATACCGGTGGCGGGCTGGCCGCGCTTCGCCTGCTACATGGCGCCCTACCTCATCATCGGCTACGACATCCTGCTGAAGGCCGGCAGGGGCATCGCCCACCGGCAGGTGACGGACGAGAACTTCCTGATGGCCGTGGCCACCGTGGGCGCCATCGCCCTCGCGCTCTACGAGGGCAGCGGGGACTACACGGAGGCCATCGCCGTCATGCTGTTTTACCAGATAGGCGAGTGGTTCCAGAGCTACGCTGTGGGCAAGTCCCGCCGCAACATCTCCGAGCTGATGGACATCCGCCCAGACTATGCCAACGTCGAGCGGGATGGCAAGCTGGAGCAGGTCGACCCGGACGAAGTGGCCGTCGGCTCCGTCATCGTCGTACAGCCGGGCGAGAAGGTGCCTATCGACGGCGCGGTCGTGGAGGGCGAGAGCTCGCTCAACACCGCCGCCCTCACCGGCGAGAGCCTGCCGCGGGATGTCCGCGCCGGCGACGAGATCGTCAGCGGCTGCATCAATATGTCGGGCGTGCTGCGCATCCGCACGACGAAGGAGTTCGGCGAGAGCACGGTCAGCAAGATACTCGACCTGGTGGAGAACGCCAGCTCCCGCAAGAGCCGCAGCGAGGCCTTCATCAGCCGCTTCGCCCGCATCTACACCCCCGCCGTCTGCCTCGGCGCGCTGGCCCTGGCGCTGGTGCCGCCGCTGGTGCGTACGCTCGGCCTCGGCCTGCCCGGCGGCTGGGAGACGTGGATCTACCGCGCGCTCACCTTCCTCGTGGCCAGCTGCCCCTGCGCGCTGGTGATAAGCATCCCCCTCAGCTTTTTCGCCGGCATCGGCGGGGCCAGCAAGGCCGGTGTGCTGGTGAAGGGCTCCAACTATCTGGAGACGCTCAGCCGCACGCGCACCGTGGTGTTCGACAAGACCGGCACGCTGACGAAGGGCGTGTTCGAGGTCAACGGCATCCACCACAGCCCCTATTCCGACGAAAAGCTCGTCGAGTTCGCCGCCCTGGCGGAGAGCGCCAGCAGCCACCCCATCAGCAAGAGCCTGCAAAAGGCCTACGGCCGGGAGATCGACCGCAGCCGCGTCAGCGATATCCACGAGACCGGCGGCGAGGGCGTCACCGCCCTGGTGGACGGCCACAGCGTGGCCGCCGGCAACGGCCGGCTCATGGAGCGCCTCGGCGTCAACTACATCGAGTGCCACAGCGTCGGCACGATAATCCACATGGCCATCGACGGCGAATACGCCGGACACATAGTCATCTCCGACGTGGAGAAGCCCACCGCGCGCGAGGCCGTCGCGGAGCTCAAAAAGTGCGGCGTGCGCGAGACGGTCATGCTCACCGGCGACGTGGAGCGCGTGGCCGAGAGCGTGGCGCGCGACCTCGGCATAGACAGGGCCTACAGCGGGCTCATGCCAGGCGACAAGGTCGAAAAGGTGGAGGAGCTCATGCGCTCGCGCGACCCGAAGGCGAAGCTCGCCTTCGTCGGCGACGGGATAAACGACGCGCCGGTCCTCTCCCGCGCGGACATCGGCATCGCCATGGGCGCCATGGGCTCGGACGCCGCCATCGAGGCCGCGGACGTGGTGCTGATGGACGACGACCCGCTGAAGATAGCGAAGGCCATCCGCATCTCCCGCAAGTGCCTCGGCATCGTCTATGAGAACATCGTCTTTGCCATCGGCGTCAAGCTGGCCTGCCTGCTGCTGGTCGCGCTGGGCCTGGCCAGCATGTGGCTGGCCATCTTCGCCGACGTGGGCGTGATGATCCTGGCCGTGCTCAACGCCATCCGCGCCCTGTTCGTGAAGAACCTCTGACAAGCGCCTGTACAAAGCCCCCTCCCGCGGTGTAGAATGGAGCAAACACCGCGAAGGGGGCATATTTTATGAAAGTCTCGCTCATCCAGATGTCCGTCGTGCCGGACAAGGCGGCCAACCTCGCCCACGCGCGCGCTCTCATCGCCGCCGCAGCGGAGGCCGGCGCGGACATCGCCGTGCTGCCGGAGATGTTCTGCTGCGAATACCGCAACCGGGCCTTCGTCGAGAACCGCGAGAGCGCCGGCGGACCGGCCTGGGCCATGCTCTCCGCCGCCGCGGCGGAAAACGGCGTCTATCTCGTCGGCGGCTCCCTGCCCGAGGAGGAGGGCGGCCGGCTCTACAACAGCTCTTTCGTCTTTGACCGCGCCGGGCGGCAGATCGCCCGCTGCCGCAAAACGCACCTCTTCGACATCGCCGTGGACGGCGGGCAGCATTTCCAGGAGTCGGCCACCTTCACGCCGGGGGACGATATCTGCGTTTTCGACACGGAGTTCGGGAAAATGGGCCTGTGCATCTGCTTCGACATGCGCTTCCCGGAGCTGGCGCGCATCATGTCGATGGAGGGCGCGCTGGCCGTGTTCTGCCCGGCCAGCTTCAACATGACCACCGGCCCCGCCCACTGGGAGCTCACCTTCCGCGGCCGCGCCGTGGAGAGCCAGGTGTTCACCTTCGGCTGCGCCCCCGCGCGCGACGAGGGCGGCCGCTATGTGTCCTACGCCAACTCCATCGCCGTGGACCCCTGGGGCACGGTGCTCGCGCGCGCCGGCGCGGAGGAGACGACGCTCACGCTCGACATCGACCCCGGCCGGGTGGAGAACGTCCGCCGCCAGCTCCCGCTGATGAGCGCCCGGCGGACGGACCTCTACACGCTCCGCCGCAATTAAAAACGTTATAACGGCCCTCCGCATTTCCTGCGGAGGGCCGTTTCATGTCCTCATATCTTCCACAGCGGCACGCTGTCCAGGCTCAGGTGCTCGCTCATGACCTCCGCGGCGGCGAGGGCGGTGTCCAGGCTCGTCAGGCAGGGTATGCCCCGCCGCAGGGCCTGGCTCTGCAGCTCCGCGAAGTCCGCCATGGTATCGTCGTGCAGCGCGCCGGTGTACACCACAAGGCCGATATCCGCCCTCTCCAGCAGCTCGCCGAGGGAGGCGGCGTTCAGCGCCGGCCCGATGTCAAAGGCGTAGCAGCCGAGCGCCCTCACGGCCGCGGCCGTGTCCGGCGTGGCGAAAAGGCGCAGCCCCTCCGCATCCAGCCGCCGCACCAGCGGCGCAAGCTCGCCGAACTGGCGGTTCTCCACGCTCAGCAGCACGCCGCGGCGCTTCGTCCCGCCGGGGGCGACGAAGTCGTAGCCGGCGGCGCACAGGGCCTTGAACAGGGCCTCCGGCAGCGCCGCGCCCACGCCCAGCACCTCGCCGGTGGACTTCATCTCCGGCCCCAGCAGGCTGTTGGCGTCCGCCACCTTGCCGAAGGAGAACACCGGCGCCTTCACCGCGCACAGCGGCGGCGCGTCCCAGAGCCCGTCCGGCCAGCCCAGCGACTCCAGCGTGGCGCCCATCATCACGCGCGTGGCGATGTCCACCATCGGCACGCCCGTCACCTTGCTCAGATAGGGCACGGTGCGCGACGCGCGCGGGTTGACCTCGATCACGCACAGCCGCCCCTCGTATATCAGGTACTGGATGTTCACCAGCCCGCGCGTCCCCAGCGCGAGGGCCAGGCGGCGCGAGCTGGAGCAGATGAGCTCCGTCATCTCCTCGCCGAGGTCCACCGGCGGGTAAACCGCGATGGAGTCGCCCGAGTGGACGCCCGCGCGCTCTATGTGCTCCATGATGCCGGGGATGAGCACGCGCCCGCCGTCGGAGATCACGTCCACCTCCAGCTCCGTGCCGGGCATGTATTTGTCGATCAGCACGGGCTCGCTGTTGCCTCCGGCGCGCACGAGCGCCATATAGCGCCGCACGTCCTCCCGGTCGTGGGCGATCACCATGTTCTGCCCGCCGATCACATAGCTCGGCCGCAGCAGCACGGGGCAGCCGAGCGCGTCCGCCGCCGCGAGGGCCTCGTCCATAGTGTGCGCGGCGGCGGCCTTCGGCCGCTCCATGCCGAGCCTGCCGAGCAGCGCGTCGAACTTCTCGCGGTCCTCCGCGAGGTCGATGCCCTCAGCGCTGGTGCCGAGTATCTTCACGCCGCGGGAAACGAGGAAATCCGCCAGCGAGATGGCCGTCTGCCCGCCGAAGGCCACCACCACGCCCACCGGCCGCTCCACGGCGATAACGCCCATCACATCCTCCGGGCAGAGCGGCTCGAAATAGAGCCGCGAGGCGGTGTCGTAGTCCGTGGACACCGTCTCCGGGTTGTTGTTGACGATGGCCACGTCGTAGCCCATGTCCCTGAGCGTGCGCACGCAGTGGACGGAGGAGTAGTCGAACTCTATGCCCTGGCCTATCCTTATCGGCCCCGAGCCGAGCACGAGCACGCTCTCGCGCCCGTGCGTCACGCGCTCGCGCGCGTCGCAGTGCTGCCCGGCGGGGACAGAGTAGAAATACGGCGTGCGGGCGTCAAACTCCGCCGCGCAGGTGTCCACCATCTTGTAGCAGGGCGGCTGCGCCGGGCAGTCCTCGCCGGATATACGGCTGATGGCCGCCGCGGTGTAGCCGAACGCCCGCGCGCGCACCACGTTCTCCGCCGTCAGGCCGCCGGCGAGCTCCGCCTCCAGCTCCGCCATGCCCCGGAGCTTTTCCAGGAACCAGCGGTCGATGCGCGTGATGCCGTGCAGCTCCTCCACGCCGTATCCGGCCTTCAGCGCCTCAAAGAGCGTGAAGAGGCGCTCATCGTCCATGTCCCGCAGCCTTTTTGCCAGCGGCCTGCGGCCCGTGTAGGGCCGGTTAAGCGTGTCGAGCTTTATCTCCGCGCCGCGCACGGCCTTCATCAGCGCCGCCTCGAAGGTAGGCGCGATGGCCATCACCTCGCCGGTGGCCTTCATCTGCGGCCCCAGGGTGCGGCTGGCCCCGGCGAACTTGTCGAAGGGCCAGCGCGGCAGCTTGACCACCACATAGTCCAGCGCGGGCTCGAAGCAGGCGAAGGTCTCGCCCGTGACCTCGTTTTTTATCTCGTCGAGCGTGTAGCCGAGGGCTATTTTCGCGCTCACCTTGGCGATCGGATAGCCCGTGGCCTTGCTGGCCAGGGCCGAGGAGCGCGAAACGCGCGGGTTCACCTCGATGACGGCGTAATCAAAGCTCTCCGGGTCGAGGGCGAACTGGCAGTTGCAGCCACCGGCTATGCCCATGGCGGAGATGATGTCCAGCGCGGCGCTGCGGAGCATCTGATACTCCCTGTCCGCCAGCGTCAGCGCCGGGGCCACGACGATGCTGTCCCCCGTGTGTATGCCCACGGGGTCCATGTTCTCCATGCTGCACACGGTCACGGCGCTGCCGGCCGCGTCCCGCATGACCTCGAACTCTATCTCCTTCCAGCCGAAGATGTACTTCTCCACCAGTATCTGCCCTATCGGCGAGGCCTCTATGCCCGCGGCGGCAACGGTTTTCAGCTCCTGCTCGCTGTGCGCCACGCCGCCCCCGCTGCCGCCGAGGGTGAAGGCCGGCCGCACGATGACCGGATAGCCGATGGCGCGCGCCGCGGCGAGCGCGGCGGGGACGGTCTCCGCCGTGCGGGAGGGTATAGTGGGCTGGCCAATGGCCTCCATGGCGTCCTTGAAGAGCTGCCGGTCCTCGCACTTGAGTATGGCGTCGATGTTGGTGCCGATCAGGCGCACGCCGTGCGAGCTCAGGAAGCCGCTCCTGTGCAGCTCCATGGCTATGTTCAGCCCCGTCTGCCCGCCGAGCCCGGCCAGCAGGCTGTCCGGCTTCTCCTGCTCTATTATCCGCTCCACCGTCCTCGCGCAGAGCGGCTCTATGTAAACTCCGTCCGCCATGCCGGCGTCGGTCATGATGGTGGCGGGGTTGGAGTTGACGAGCACGGTCTCCACGCCCTCCGCCATCAGCGCGCGGCAGGCCTGCGTGCCGGCGTAGTCGAACTCCGCCGCCTGCCCTATGACGATCGGCCCCGAGCCGATCACGAGCGCCTTTTTTATGCTGCCGTCCTTAGGCACAGCCTCCGCCTCCCATCATCTCGAGGAATCTGCCGAACATTCCGCGGCTGTCCAGCGGCCCGCCGTGGGCCTCCGGGTGGAATTGCAGGGAAAAGGCCCGCAGCCCCGGGTAATCGAGCCCCTCGCAGCTGCCGTCGTTGACGTTGACGAACCGGAGCTCCGCGCCCGTGCCGCCCAGGCTCCCGGCGTCCACCGCGTAGCCGTGGTTCTGGCTGGTGACATAGACGCGCCCCGTTTTCAGGTCCTTTGCCGGCTGGTTGGCCCCCCGGTGGCCGAAGCGCATCTTTCCCGTGCGCGCGCCGCGGGCGAGGGCCATCATCTGGTGGCCGAGGCAGATGCCGAAAACGGGTATTTTGCCCATCATGGCAGCGATCTGGCTTATCTCGTACACGTTGTCGGCCGGGTCGCCGGGCCCGTTGGAGAGCATCACGCCGTCGTGCCCGTTGCCGAGCACCACCGCCGCCGGCGTGCCGTGGGGATACACCGTCACCGCGCAGCCCAGCGCGAGCAGCTCGCCGGCGATGCTCTTTTTATACCCGTAGTCCATCAGCGCGACGGAGAACGCCGCGCCCGGCCGCTCCAGCTTCACCGGCTCGCCCACGCTGGCCGCCGCCACCGCCCCCGTGACCTTATAGGCGCGCACGCGCTCCAATAGCCCCTCCGTGGGCTCGTTGGGCGTGACGGCGGCGTTCATCACGCCCTGCGCGCGGATGAGCTGCGTTATGCGCCGCGTGTCCACCCCCGCCAGGCCGGGGACGCCGTGCCCGCGCAAAAATGCGTCCACCGTCAGCTCGCAGCGGAAGTTCGAGGGCTCCTGGCAGTACTCCCTCGCGATGACGGCCAGCGGCCAGACGCGGCCGCTCTCCATGTCCGCGCGGGCGATGCCGTAGTTGCCCAGCTGCGGGAAGGTGAAGCAGAGCAGCTGCCCGGCGTAGCTGGGGTCCGTCAGGCTCTCGGCGCAGCCGGTCATGCCCGTGGCGAACACCAGCTCGCCCACGCGCTCGCCGCTCGCGCCGAAGCCCTCGCCGGCGAACACCTCGCCGTTTTCCAGCAGCAGATACGCTCTCGCCATGCCTTTCGCCCTCTTTTCCGTGATGAATATTTATTCGCACCCGCCGGCGTTCTCCCGCCCGCCCCCTGCGGGCGCATACGCGCCAGTATTTCTGGCATCCTCTAATATACACGCATTTGAGCGCCAGGTCAAGCGCTGTTTGCCGCTGCGGCAAATATTGAATAATATGCTAAAATTCGCGCCTGTATGCGGCTAAAAATCCATCTCATTTGCCAGCGCCGCGAGAAAGCGCGAAAAATATCGCCGCTGCTTGATTTTTACTCTTTATGTTTCCGCCGCGTTGTGATATCATAATATGAATCATTTTGTACCTTTCAGGCGGCGATAGAGCATGGACGAATATAAAAACGAGACGATAGAGGGCCGCAACGCGGTGACGGAGGCCCTGCGCGCCGGCCGCGCGCTGGACAAGGTGTTCATCGCCCGCGGGGAGACGGACCGGGCGCTGGCCTTCGTGGCGGCCAAAGCCCGCGCGGCGGGCGTGACGGTGGTAGAGTGCGACCGCCGCAAGCTGGACGCCATGAGCGTGACGAAGGCCCACCAGGGCGTGGTCGCCGTCTGCGCGGCCGCCCATTACAGCACGATAGACGACATCTTCGCGCGCGCCGCCGAGCGCGGCGAGCCGCCGCTCATCGTCGCCTGCGACGAGATATCGGACCCGCACAATTTCGGCGCCATCATCCGCAGCGCGGAGTGCGCCGGGGCCCACGGGGTGATCATCCCCAAGCGCCGCAGCGCGGGCCTCACAGCCATAGTGGACAAGACCAGCGCCGGGGCGGCGGAGCACCTCCCCGTCGTCAGGGTCCCCAACCTGCCCGCCGCGCTCGACGAGCTCAAGCGCCGCGGCGTGTGGATCTACGGCACGGCGGCGGAGGGCTCCTCCCCCATGTGGAGCACGGACCTGACGGGCAGCCTCTGCCTGGTCATCGGCTCGGAGGGGGACGGCATCGGCCGCCTGGTGCGCGAAAAGTGTGATTTCCTGGTCAGCATCCCCCTGCTGGGGCGCGTGAGCTCGCTCAACGCCTCGGCCGCGGCGGCGGTGCTGCTGTATGAGGCCCTCCGCCAGCGCAGCGCGGGGGGAAAGAAGTAGGTCATGGATTTGCTTGGCAGCGACATTTCATTGGACGACGTGAAAAACGTGCCTGATTCACCGGAATACTCCCTCTCCGCCATCCTCGCCGAGTACGGCGAGGCCCCCGCCGCCGCCAGCGGCGTGGAGGCCCGCTCGCGCGAGATCGTCATGGAGGCCCTGGGGGAGACCATCTCCGGCGCCGTGCGCGCGGAGGACGCCGAAGGGACGGAGGGTCTGCCCTCTCCGCCCCCGCGTGAGCGCGCCCAGAAGGAGCGTTCGCGGCGCAAAAAGCGCCAGAAACACCGCTCCGCCCGCCCCGCCGCGGAGGACACATACCGCGAAGAGGGCGCCCCGCCGGAACAGCCCCCCGCCCCGGAGCCCGTGAGCGCCCCGGAGCCGCCCGAGAGCGCGCGCACATACGAGCCGGCGGCCGAGGATACATATGAGCCCGAGCGCACATATACGCCCCGCGCCGGGCGCGCATACGATCCAGGCCCGGAACCTGCAGCCGGCCGCCCCTACGGCCAGCGCCGCGGCGCGGCCGCCGCCGTGCGCGCGGAGGACGATGACGACGGCGACGTGAAGGTCTACCGCCCGGCGCACGCCGCGCCGGAGGGCGACGAGGACGTGAAGATCTACTCCGCCTCCGTGAACGAGCGCATCGCCGACGCCGAGCGCCTCAGCCGGCGCTGGGCCGAGCGCGCCTCGCGTGACTACGCCGGCGGCAGCTATAACGACGAGGACGCCTTCAGCGCCCCCGCGGAGGACGCCGGCGAAGCATCCGCCTCCGGCCCGGAGGGCGCCGGGGACGAAGCATACGCCCCTGATGAGCGCGAATACCGCGAATACAGCTACATCGACGGCAAGGACGGCGACGAATACGCCTCCGCCGGCGAATACCGCCGCGAATACGCCCCCGCCGCCAAAAGCGCCCGCAGCCTGCCGGCCCTGCTGGCCGCGCTGCTGCTGCGCATCCGCGGCGAGCGCGGCGAATCCCCCGCCTCCGCCCCCACGGACGAGGAGGACCAGGGCGAGGAGATGCCGGCGGACGAGGCCGCCAAGTACTACGCCGGCAACGCCAACTCGCTGAAGCTGCGCGCGCGGCTGGCCTTCGGCGTCTGCGTGGTCATGGCCTGGCTGGCCCTGGGCCTGCCCGCCGCCGGCGCGCTGGGCTCGGACCTGCGCACCGCCTCCCTCGTCTGTCTCATCATGGAGCTGTCGGTGGTGGTGCTGGGCCTGGACGTGTTCACCGCCGGCGTCATGTCCCTGGTCCGCCGCCGGGCGGGCCTCTGGTCGCTGGTATCCGTGGCCTGCGTGGCCTCGATGGCGGACGCCCTGGTCACCTACCTGATGGGCGAGGCCGGCTGGGGCCTGCCCTTCTGCGCCGCGGCCTCCTTCTCGATGGCCTTCTCCCTCTGGGGCGCGTCGCTCACCTCGCGCGGGCTGCGCCTGTCGCTGAAGGCCGCCGTGCTGGCCGTGGGTCCGGACATACTGGTCCCCGCCCCCGGCGTCAGCGAGGGCGAGACCGTCATCCGCCGCGTGAAGCGGCCCCTCGCCGGCTATCTCTGGCGCTGCGAGGAGCCGGACAGCGCGGAGTGGACCTACAGCGCCCTGGCCCCCTTCCTGCTGGGCGCGGCGCTGCTGCTGGCGCTGCTGGCCGCCGCCGCCACCGGGCTCTGGACGCGCTTTTTCCGCATCTTCGCCGCGCTCGCCTGCGTGTCCGCCCCCTGCGCGGCGCTCATCGCCTGCCCGCTGCCCTTCTCGCTGCTGGCCCGGCGCGTGTTCCGCTCGGGAGCCTCCGTGGCCGGCTGGGCCGGCGCGCGGGACATCGGCCGCGCCGCCCACATCGTGGTGACGGACACGGACCTCTTCCCCCGCAGCACCGTCAGCATCGACTCCATCCGCATCCTTGAGGGCACCAGCCCGGAGAGCATCATCGCCGCCGCGGGCAGCATCATCTCCGCCTCCGGCAGCGGCCTCTCGGAGCTGTTTGTCGACCTCATGCGCCGCAACGGCTGCACCATGCAGCGCGTGGAGGACTTCGCCTGCCACGAGGGCGGCGGGCTGCGCGCGCTGATAAACGGCTCGGAGGTGCTCTGCGGCAGCGCCGGCTTCATGCACCTGATGAGCGTGCGCCTGCCGCAGAAGCTGGCCAGCAAGAGCTCGGTGTTCGTGGCCGTGAACGGCGTGCTGATGGGCATCTTCACCATCAAATACACGCCCATGACCTCCGTGCAGGAGGCGCTCAGCCGCCTGCTGCGCGCGCGCCGTGAGCCGCTCTTCGCCGTGCGCGATTTCCTGGTCACCCCGCTGATGATCCGCCGCCGCTTCCGCCTGCCGACGGACGGCTTCGAGTTCCCGCCCTTCGAGGACCGCTACCGCGTCACGGGGACGGACACGGACGAGTGCCCGCCGGCGGCGCTGCTCTCGCGCGAGGGCCTCGCCTCCTACGCCGAGGTGGCCATGGCCGCCCGCCGGGCTTATGCCGCGGGCAGCTTCGCCACCGGCCTCTCCGCCGCCTCCGCCGTGGTGGGGATGCTGCTGGTTACGGTGCTGACCATCGCCCTCGGCCTGCCCCCCACGGGCGGCGCGCTGCTCACCTATTCCCTCCTCTGGTGCCTCCCCGGCGCGCTGGTCTCCCTCGCCTCCCTCGAAGTGGAGCTCTGAAGCGGCAAAAGCATATATCAAAACCGGAGCCTGTCGGCTCCGGTTTTTGTCTGTATATGGGGCGTCACCGCCCGCTCAGGTGTTGAGCTCCGCGCTGGAGAGGATATTGCGGCAGGCGAAAACGCCCAGCAGCGTCACCAGCGCGTTCACCAGCGCCAGTATGAGCAGCGCGCTCCACTCCGGCAGCGCCATGGCGGCAAAGACGGCGGCGGCAATGCCCGGCGCGGCCATGAGGATGAGCACCACGAAGTAAAAGAGGAATATGAGCGCCTTCACCGTCATCGAGCCGAAAACGCGCTCGGTCACGAGGTTTCCGGCCGTGAAGAGGTAGGCGTAGGAGAAATACGCCACCGCCGCCGCGGCCACGCTCGCCAGCGGCGCGTCCACGAAGAAGCACATGGGCGCAAAGCTCAGCACGGCGCTCGTGACATACCCCGCCGCGCTCTCGCGCAGGCACCAGAGCAGCTTTTTCGTCGGCGGCTCCGGCACGAGATAGACGTAGGGCTTCGTCATCTCCTTCACCAGCCGCCCGGTGGCCACATAGAAGAACATCATGTACGCCGCGAAGGCCAGCGGCGCGACTATGCCCGTGTCCCTCATGAAAAAGGCGAAGGCCACGTTCACGATGACGAATACGATCTCCATGCCGCTCAGCAGCCACTTGCGGCTGCGCCGGTTTTCAATGCGGTGCTTGTAGTAAAAGGCGCTCGCGCCGAAGCCCCCGCCCAGGCCCGTTTTCCCCACGTTGACGTTCTTCGGCGCGCTCTCGCTCACGCGCCCCTCGCGCGCCGCGACCTGGGCGTTGAAGCTCGTCTCCGTGCTCTGCAAAACGTCCTCGTAATAGTCCTGGTCGGCGCGGGCCATGATAACGATCAGCGCGGCGGTGAAAACGGCCCAGACGGCCGTCAGCAGGGCCGCCGTGCCCCAGTTGCCCAGTATCGCCTGATAGCAGGCCGTGCCCAGCCAGCCGGCCACGGGGAACCAGCGCCCCACGGGGTCCACCAGCGCCGAGCAGAGGGAGTCCAGCACGCCGCCCTCGCCCGTCATGGCGCGGAAGGCGACATAGAGCGCCCAGGCGGCGGCGACGAGCACATAGACGGCCCGCAGCGCGCGCCGCACCCGCGGCCGCCCGGAGCTCAGGCAGTAGATGGCCATGGCCGTCACCTGCCCGGTGAACACGGCCAGGCCGTAGCCCAGCAGCACGGCCAGCAGCCCGCCCAGGCCCACGCCGTAGCTGCCGTGCATCCAGCCGTACTGGAACAGTATCACGGTGGCCATGATGAGCGCCGTGCCCATCTGGTTGAGCATCCCGTGGAAGAGCACGCGCACCGGCCGGAACGGCCCGGCGAAGAGGAAGTTCACGTCCGGCATCTTGAAAATGCTCATGCCCGTGGAAAAGCCGGAATTCACCGTCATCAGGAACATCAGCGCGAAATAGCCCACGATGATGGCCCCCAGCTGGTCGTTGGGCGCGCCCATGTCCCCCTCGGCCTCCTGCATCGCGCCGGCGAACACCACCAGCGCCAGCAGCGCCACGACGATGATTGCGTAAATCAGCTTCGCCGGCGAACGGAACACGCCCTTGACGCGGTTCTTCAGCTGGGTGAGCGTCAGATAGCTCAGCGCGCTCATGCCTTTTCACCGCCCTCGGTGATCTCGAAGAACAGCTCCTCGAGGCTCTGGCTCTCGGTGTCCTCCGGCGTGTTGTGTTTGGTGGCGGCGAAGGCGCCGTTCATCATGATGTGCGCCACGTCCCAGTAGTCCTCCACGCTGTCGATCATGTGCGTGGATATGAGCACGGCACGGCCCTCCTCCCTCAGCTCGCGGAAGATGGCCTTGAGCTCCTTTATCGCGTGCGGGTCCAGGCCGACCAGCGGCTCGTCGAAGATGAGCACCTCGGGCCGGTGCACCATGGCGCAGGCGATGGACAGCTTCTGCTGCATGCCCTTTGAGAGCTCGCGGCCCAGCTTGTCCTTTTTGTCGTCCAGCTCGAGGCGCTTCAGAAGCTCCTCGCCGTAGCCGTCGTCCTCCATGCGCCAGGCCCGGCGCACGAACTCCAGGTGCTCGGCCACGGTCAGCAGCTCATAGACCGCCGGCATCTCCGGTATGTACCCCAGCTTCCGCTTGGCCGGCAGCGTCTTGTTGGGCTCGCCGCCGATGAATATATCGCCCGAAAAGCGCAAAAGCCCGGCTATGCACTTGATGATGGTGCTCTTGCCGGCCCCGTTGGGCCCCAGCAGCACGGCGGTCTGCCCCGCCTCGACGGAAAAGCTGATATCGCGGTTGGCCACCGTCTTGCCGTAGCGCTTGGTGACATGTTCCACCCGCAAGAGGTCGTTAGACATACAGTTTGTCTCCTATCTGGCGTTGAAGTGATATCGATAAGATATCACATCGCCCGCCCTCTGTCAAGCCCGGGCCGCAGCACCCGCCACCGCCCAATATAGCGGACTTCCTTGCCCAAATCAACCCCCAAGTTTTATCTGAGAGATTTCTTTTGCCTGCGCCAAAAGAAACCCCTCAGACTCCAAAGAAAAGCGCCCAGGCTGCGCCTGGAGGCAGATGCGCTGCGCGCCTCACTAACGGAGGTCATCCGTTGGTGAGGCGCGCTTCTTTGCATCCAAGCGCAGCTTGGCCGATCGTGCACTGCTTCGCTTACGCTCGCGGCACTAACGATCATCATCCCGTCAGCGGCGCGAGCGAAGCGAAGCCAGGCTGCGATAAGGAGGCAATGGGCTGTGCCCGGTCTACCGAAAGGCTTCCAACAGTGGGGCGCGCAGCGCAATTGCCAGCGGCCGTTGGCCGCCTT
>DVOV01000065.1 GCA_018713375.1 Candidatus Scatomorpha stercorigallinarum
ATAAGCGCGACAGCCCCCTCCCCGCCAATGCGGAGAGGGGGCTTTTTTCACACCTGCGCGCGCCGTCCGTTCATCTCCCGTCGATATGTTGGCGCGGCGGGGCCCGGCTTTGCGAAAATTTTTCGTTTTGCCATCTTTATTTTTTTCTTTTCTCCTGCTATAATCGCCCACGTTCTCTCATAAAAGGAGTGTTGGACGTGGCAAGCCTGCTTCTGGCTTTCATATATCTTGCGTTCGTCAGCCTCGGTCTGCCGGACGCCGTGCTCGGCTCCGCCTGGCCGTCGATGTACCCGGGGCTCGGCGTGCCGGTGTCCTATGCCGGCATCATCTCCATGATCATCTCCTCCGGGACGGTCGTCTCCGCCCTCATGAGCGACCGCCTCACCCGCCGCTTCGGCGCGGGGCGCGTCACTGCCGTGAGCGTGGCCGTGACGGCGCTGGCGCTGCTGGGTTTCTCCGTCTCCGGCTCGTTCATCGTGCTCTGCCTCATCGCCCTGCCCTACGGCCTGGGCGCGGGCAGCGTGGACGCCGCGCTCAACAACTATGTCGCCATCCACTACGAGAGCCGGCATATGAGCTGGCTGCACTGCATGTGGGGGCTGGGCGCGTCCCTGGGCCCCTTCATCATGAGCTGGGCCCTCACCTCCGGCAGCGGCTGGCCGGCCGGCTACCGCGCCATCGGCCTCTTCCAGGTGGCGCTCAGCGCCGCGCTGCTGCTCAGCCTGCCGCTCTGGCGGCGCTGCTCCGGCGGTGAGTGCGTCGAAAACGCCGCCTCCGCCCCCATGCCCTACCGCCGCCTGCTGCGCGCGGACGGCGTGGGGCCGGATATGCTGGCCTTCTTCTGCTACTGCGGCCTGGAGCAGACGGCCGGCCTCTGGGCGGCCAGCTACCTCGTGCTCCACGGCGGTGTGGACGAGGACACCGCCGCCGGCCTGGCCAGCATGTTCTACCTCGGCATCACCCTCGGCCGGCTGCTCTCCGGCTTCCTCACCAGCCGCTTTGATGACACGGCCCTCCCCCGCCTGGGCTATGCCCTCACCGCCGCTTCCGCCGCCGCGCTGCTCCTGCCGCTGGGGACAGCCTTCGCCGCCGCCGCGCTGCTGCTGCTCGGCATGGGCTGCGCCCCTGTCTACCCCTGTTATATACACGCCACGCCCGCGCGCTTCGGCGCCGACCGCAGCCAGGCCGTGATGGGCCTGCAGATGGCCAGCGCATTCTTTGGCAGCACGCTGGTGCCGCCCGTGTTCGGCTTCATCGCCCGGCGCACGACCTTCGGCATCTACCCCTTCTATATCCTCGCATTCCTGCTCGTGATGCTGCTGGCGCACACGCGGCTGGAGCGCCTGCGCCCCTGCCGGGCAAAGGCGTAAAAAACGCCGCGGCCTTCGCAAGAGGGCCGCGGCGTTTTATTTTTGCTTATTTATAGGGATTTTCGCCCGGGTAGGGCAGCGAAGCGGGCTGGTTATAGGCGATATCCGCCACGCCCAGATACTTGAACACCTCAAAGAGCGCCCGGCCGTACTGCCCGAAGGCCACCGCGCCGTGGTGCGGATAGCGCCTGGCGATCAGCACATGGCGGTAGAAGCGGTCCATCTCCGGGATGGCGAAAGCGCCGATGGAGCCAAAGCTCTCGCAGTCCACGTCCAGCACCTCGCCCTGCGCCACATAGGCGTGCAGGCTGGTGTCCGCGGCGGACTGCAGGCGGAAGAAGGTGATATCCCCGGCCTTGATGTTGCCCTCGATGGTGCCGCGGGTGATGTCCGGCTCGGGCAGCTCGGGCTCCAGGTCGCGCTTCATGATGAGCTGATAGCCCATGTGCGCGTTCTTCAGCAGCGCGGAGCAGGTGTTGCCGCAGTGGAAGCCCATGAAGGTCTCCCGCAGGCGGTAGGGGTAAACGCCCCTGATGGCCTTGTCATAGATGGACTGCGGCACAGTGTTGTTGATGTCCAGCAGCGTCACCGGCGCGCCGGAGACGCACACGCCGATGTACTCGCTGAGCGCGCCGTAGATGTCCACCTCGCAGCTGACGGGGATGCCCATGCCGGTGAGGCGGCTGTTGACGTAGCAGGGCACGAACTTGAACTCGGTCTGGAAGGCCGGCCAGCACTTGTTGGCGAAGGCCACGTACTCGCGCGCACCCTTGTGCTGCTCGGCCCAGTCGAGCAGCGTCAGCTCGTACTGTGCCAGGCGCGGGAGGATGCCGGCATAGGGGTTTTCGGCGCCCAGCTCGGCGGCCATCTCCGCCACCTTGGCCTCGATGCGGCTGTCGCCGGCGTGCTTGTTATAGGCCACCAGCAGGTCGAGCTCGCTGTTCTCCTCCACGGCCACGCCCAGGTCGTAGAGCGCCTTGACGGGCCCGTTGCAGGCCAGGAAATCGTCCGGCCGCGGCCCGAAGGTGATGACCTTCAGCCCCTTCAGGCCCAGGATCGCCCGGGCGATGGGCACGAAGGCGTGCAGCTCGCGCGCCAGTTCCTCCGCCGTGCCCACAGGGCTCTCGGGGATATAGGCCCTGCGGCCGCGCAGGCCCAGGTTGTACGAGCAGTTGAGCAGCCCGCAGTAGGCGTCCCCGCGCCCGTCGTGCAGGTCGCCGTCGCCCTCAGCGGCGGCCACGTACATGATGGGCCCGTCGAACCAGTCGGCGATCAGCGTCTCCGGCGTCTCGGGGCCGAAGTTGCCCAGATAAACGCACAGCGCGTTCACGCCGGCGGCCTTCACGTCCTCCACGGCGCGCCTGGCGTCCAGCTCGTTCTCCACCGTCACGCCACACTCATATATGCCCTCGCCAAAGGCGGCGCAGAGCGCCGCGCGCCGGCGCGCGGAGAGCGAGGCCGGGAAACAGGAGCGGGAAACGGCGATCACGCCGAGCTTCACTTCAGGGATGTTGCGTATCATTACCTATTGACCTCCAGTATCTTCAGATATCTGCGGAAATGTCGATGTTTTCGCCCGTCAGGCCGGCAAACGCCCCGTCCGCTGCCTCGGCGCTCTCGGGATGGGCGATAAGCCACTTGTTGCGCGCCCGCAGCAGGGCGTCCTCCGGCGAAACAAGGGAGAGCGACGGGCGCGGGCCGTTGGTCCCCCGCGGCAGCACTACAGCCACGCGGAAGCCCGCCTGAGCGTCCACATGGCAGGGCGCGTAGTGCAGCGTGGTAGCATAGACCTCCACCAGCACACCGGCGGGGACGCGGAAGGCCTTCACCTTCCCCGTATCCAGCGTGAAGCCGGCATCCATCTCATCGCGCCGCGCCAGCAGCAGTATGAAGTCCCCCACGCCCACATTGAGCTCGCTGTCGCGGTGGTATTCGAGGCAGTTCAGGCACGTGTTGCGCCCCCAGCACATGCCGATCTGCACGGGCATCCCGCCGAAGGCGGAGTCGCGCAGGGCGGAATAAAGCCCGGCGCTCTCCAGCTCCAGCAGCGAGGGCTCATAGGCCGTGCCGCTCTCCGGCAGGGGGAAGCGCCGCATGGCCTTGCACAGCGCGGCGGTGTCATAGCCCTCCATCACCCGGCCGTAGGGCGCGAATTCGCTGTCATATACGGAATAGATCTTCATCTTGCCGCCTCCTCACGCCAGGTCCGCGAAAAGCCCGCGGCAGGACGGATATATTTTCGCAAAGCGCGCATAGCGCTCAGCATAGCGCGCCGTCAGCTCCCTCTCGGGCTCCACGGTGTCCGTTACGCGCACGAGCGCCGCCGCGGCCTCCTTCACTGAGGCGAACTCACCGCAGGCCACCATTGCGAGCATCGCCGCGCCGTAGCCCGGGCCCTGCTCCGTGGCGGGGATGTCCAGCGGTATACCCAGCACGTTCGCCATGATGCGCCGCCAGAGCGGCGAGCGGCTGCCGCCGCCGCAGATAAAGCTGCGCGGTATCTCCACACCGAGGGAGCGCGCCACCTCGAAGGAATCGCGTATGGCGAAGGCCACGCCCTCCAGCACGGCGAGCGTCATATCCTCGCGCGTGGTGTCCATGGTCATGCCGGTGAACGTGCCGCGGGCGTTGGTGTCGTTTATCGGGCTGCGCTCGCCCATCAGGTACGGCAGGAAGAAAACGCGGTTGCGCCCCAGCTTCTCCTCCCCTATCGCCGCCTGGGCGGCGGCGTAGTCGCCGTCGCGCAGTATGCCGTCCTGCCACCAGGCGTTGCAGGCCGCAGCGGAGAGCATGCAGCCCATCAGGTGATAGCCGCCGTCCGCGTGGGCGAAGCTGTGCAGGGCGTTGTGCACGTCTACGCCGAACTTTTCCGAGGAAATGAATATCGTCCCCGAGGTGCCGAGGGAGATGTTGCACCTCCCGCCGCCCACCGCGCCGGTGCCGACGGCCGCGGCGGCGTTGTCCCCCGCCCCGGCGCAGACGACGACGTCCTTCCTCAGCCCCAGTCGCTCCGCCGCCTCCGGCAGCAGCGTCCCCACGCGCTCGAAGCTCTCGTGCAGCGCGGGCAGCCAGCTCTCCTCCACGCCGCAGAGCGAGCACATCTCGCCGCTCCAGCGGCGGTGCTCCACGTCCAGCAGCAGCGTGCCGGAGGCGTCCGAGTAGTCGCTCGCGCGCTCGCCCGTGAGCTTATAGACGATGTAGTCCTTGGGCAGCATGATGCTGCGTATCCGCGCGAAGAGCTGCGGCTCGTGCGCGCGCATCCACAGCAGCTTTGGCGCCGTGAATCCGGCGAAGGCGATGTTCGCCGTGTGCGCGGAGAGGTAAGCGCGCCCCACGTCTTCGTTAAGCCAGCGCACCTCGTCCGCCGTGCGCGAATCGTTCCACAGTATCGCCGGGCGTATCACCGCCCCGCCCGCGTCCAGGGCCACCAGCCCGTGCATCTGCCCGCCGGCGCCGATGCCGGCCACTTCCCCGGCGTCAAAGCCGCGCAGGAGCTCCGGCACGCCCTCCTCCACGGCCCGCCACCAGTCCTCCGGCGACTGCTCGCTCCAGCCGGGATGCGGGTAGCTGATGGGATATTCGCGCGTGACGGTGTTGCGCACATTCCCCTCGGAGTCCACCAGCAGCAGCTTGCAGGCCGAGGTGCCAAGGTCGATGCCAATGTACAGCATACGCCCACCTCCATCCTATTTGTTGACACAAATATACAGCGTGCGCCGCCGCCCTTCTTTGACAAATTCCCACCGCGGATTAGACTATTTTGCTGTTTTGCTCATTTCGGCTATCTGCACATAAACGGGCGCCGCTTTTTGTCACATCTACCAGCCCGCCCCGCAAAAAGGCCTCGGTCACGCGGCCTAAGCGTAAACGCCCCTGTATTTCTCCAGCAGCTCCAGGCTGCGCTCATATGAATAAAAGCGCTCCAGCGAGGCTGTGCTGCGCCGTCCCCCGTCTTCCTCCGCGCCGTGCGCCCCGGGAAGGCGGCTGTACTGCTCGGGCGTCAGCCCCAGGCGGCTCTGGAAGGCGCGCGAAAAATAGCGGTAGTCGGAAAAGCCCGCCGCCACGCTCACGTCCAGCATCCGGTCCGCCCCGGCGGAGATGAGTTTGCAGGCGGCGTTGAAGCGCACGGACTCCACATACTCCTGGAAGCTCTGGCCCAGCATCTCCTTCGCGAAGTGGGAGATGTAGCCAAGCGAGCGCCCCTCAGACGCGGCAAAATCTGCCAGCCGCAGCTTGTGCGTATAGCCCTCCTCCACGAAGCTGATGAGCCTCAGCAGCCGGTCCGTGCGCCGCTCGTCCTCCGCCGCCTCCCCGGCCGAAAGCAGCCGGTGCGGCAGATATTGGAGGAGTTCGCGCAGCAGCAGGTGCGTCTCCCCCACGCAGAGCAGCCCCCCGTCCTCGCGCGGGGAGAAATAACCCTCCGCAGCCGCCAGGAATCGCCCTCTCAGCCGCCGTTTCGCCGCCTCCGGCACGCTCTCCGGCAGCGCGCCGGAAGCCCTCAGCCCGCGTACCGCGGGCAGCGCGCGCTCCAGCAGCCCGGGCGCGGCCTGCAGGCAGAGGAAGGTGCAGCCACCGCCCAGGGCGCGCAGTTCATGCGTCTGATTGGCCCCAAAGAGCGCCATATCGCCCGGTGCGGCCTCCTGCGCCGCCCCGGAGATGGCCAGCCGCCCTTCCAGCACCAGCAGGAGCTCGATCTCCCGGTGACAGTGCGGAGTGCGGTATTCCAGCGTGTTGAAAAAGACATGCAGGCCGTCTATCCGCCGGTGCTCTACCAGTTCAACTTCCCTCATCGCCCGCGCCCCTTCCGCCTGTACTGGTATGAGTTTAGCACATTTTCCCGCCCGCGCGCAATAAAAAGCCGCCCGGAAAACCGGGCGGCCCCAAATATGCGTTCACTCGACGATAAGGCTATCGTTCAGCAGCCCCTCGAGCTCCGAATAGGGTATCGTAAAGACGATGGTCCCCGCCGCGTGCGGCGCGAGCTCGTCGGGCGCGGCAAAGACCACCAGGCCCTCGCCGTCCAGATACCACTTCTCGGTGTCCAACACGCCGCCGGCATAGGCGTCCAGGTCGCCGGTGATCGTGCCCTCCTCGAGCTCCTCCGCCTGAGCCGCGACGCTCTCCGCCACCTTGGCGCACAGGCCCTCATAGTCGATGGCGATGTCGGCTGCGCTCAGCTGCGCGCCGGTGGAGAGGTCGAAGGTGAGGCCGAACACACTCGTGTTGTCGTGCGCGCCGCCGGTGTACTCCGTGCGCGTGCAGAGGACGCTGAGGACGCCCTCGCTGCGCTTCACCTCGGCGCTGTAGCGGATGCTGTAGCCGCCGAAGCTCTCGCGCTCCGTCTCGTCCAGCGTGTCATAGTGCTCGCGCGCCATGTCGGCATACTCGTCGATGTCCTCCTGCGGCACGGTCAGGCGCTCGGCCAGCACGGATGCGATGGCCTGCGCCGCCTCGTCCGCGCCCTCGATGTTCACATTGGGCGCAACGGACTGCGCGGTCATGTAGGTCACGCCGTCCTCCTCAACGGTGCTGAGCTCCTCTTCGAGCGTAACCTCGGCGCTCAGCGCCTCGGGCGCTTCGCTCTCCTCGGGCTCTTCCGTCCCTGCGGGCGTTTCGGACCCGGCGGGCTCCTCGCTCTCGGCAGGCGCGTGGCTCTCCTCCGTATCCGCCTGGCCGCAGGCGGCCAGGGCGAACACCAGGCAGAGCGCCATTATCAGTGCGAAAATACGCTTCTTCATTTTTGGTTCCTCCTTGGGGTAAAAGATATGCGCTCCGGGATGTCCCGGATGCGCATAAGACGCCCGCCAGCAGCGTGTGTTCCCCGCTTAAAAAATTGTTTACAACCGCCCGCCCCTATGGTGACCTTGTCACAGACGCGCCGGCGCAGAGTGTGTATCATAGGGCCATAAAATAAAACTTCAGGAGGATACAACGATGCCGGTCATCAATATCACCAAGGACAGTTTCAAAAATGAGGTCGTGGAGAGCAGCAAGCCCGTCCTCATCGACTTCTGGGCCAGCTGGTGCGGCCCCTGCCGCATGGTCTCCCCCATCGTGGACGAGATCGCGGAAGAGCGCGGCGACATCAAGGTCTGCAAGATCAATGTGGACGAACAGCCCGAGCTTGCCGGCTCCTTCGGCGTGATGAGCATCCCCACTCTCGTGGTGATGAAGGACGGCAAGGTCGTGAACAGGGCCGTCGGCGCCATGCCCAAGCAGCGCATCCTCGCCCTGCTCTGAGGTACGGCATGGGCTTCTTCTCCTTCCTCCGCCCCCGTGACATCAACGAGGGCCTGAAAAGATTCCATTCCACCCCCGGCGCAATGCTGCTCGACGTGCGCACGCGCGGCGAATATGACGAATGGCACATCCCCGGCAGCTTCTCTCTCCCTCTAAGCGAGCTGCAAACAGCCCCTTCTCTCATCCCCTCCTCCTCAACACCACTTTTCGTCTATTGCCTCAGCGGCGCGCGCAGCCGCAGCGCAGTCTCCGCCCTTCAGCGTATGGGCTACAGCGCCGAGAACATCGGCGGCATCAGCTCCTACCGCGGCGAGATCGAGCGCGGGTGAAAAAATAAGGGATACCGGCCTCACCGGTATCCCTTTCTTCAAACTGTCAAGCCCCCAGCTCCTGCCAGCGCCCGCTGCCCAGATGGAAAACGACCTCCACATCCGCACCCTGCTTATCCTGCGCGCGGAAAACGGGCGACCACTCGATGAAGGGGTTTTCCGCATCCGGGGCATAGAGCCTATACTCCGGCGCGGCGTCCGCATACCCCGCCCCGGCCAGTATGTCCCCGGCCTCGGCGAGCGTATAACCCGGCCTGTAGGCCGCGGCCGCCGCCAGCGAGCCGATAAATAGCGCCGCCGCCGTCAGCGCGTAGGCGCGGCCCAGCAGCCTGCTTTTGCTCGCGGGCCGCTTCCAGGCAAAGGCGCCGTCCTCGCGCGAGGGCACGTGCACGGCGATGACGCCGACGACCAGCGCGCCGGCGACATCGACCATGCCGGTGCGCAGCGCACCGCCGTAGACATTCACATTCGCCCAGTGGAAGGCCAGCAGCGCAGCCGCCGGCAGGCAGAGCAGTGATATATAGGTGAAAAGCGCGCCGTATTTCCTTAACATCATGACCATCTCCGCTTCGTTTATGGTCAGATCATAGCACCACAAGCGAAAATGGTCAGCATATTCGCGTAAAATCGCGGTTAAGCGGCCAGTTTGGCCAATGCCCGCCGGTCTGTCAGCTCCACGGAGCCGCGGCCCAGCTTCACCAGCCCCTCGCTCTGGAAATAGCGCAGCAGGCGCGTCACCACCTCGCGCGCCGTGCCAAGGTGGGCGGCGATGCGCTCGTGCGTCAGGCGCAGCGTGTCCGTGCCCTCTACGGCGGCCTCCTCCAACAGGAACGCCGCCAGGCGCCTGTCCATGCTCTTCCAGAGCAGCTGCTCCAGCAGCCACATCACGTCCGAAAAGCGCGCGGCCATGAGGGCGTTCGTGAAGTTCGCCAGCGGCGCGCTCTCCGCCATTGCGCGGCGGTAGACATCCGCCGGGATGACGAAAAACTCCGTATCCCGCTCGGCCTCCACCGTCACCTCAAGCTGCAGGCCGCTCAGCGCGCAGGCGGCGGAGAGCAGGCAGACGTCACCTTCAAAAAGGCGGTAGAGCGTGATCTCCCGTCCCTCGTCGGAGAGCATATACGCCCGCAGCCGCCCGGAGGCCACCAGCAGCAGCCCCGTGCAGTCCGCGCCGCCGCCGTGTATCACCGTCCCCGCCTCTGCGCGCCGGCGCGCGGCGGAAGCCGAGAGCAGCGAGCGCTCGCGCTCCGTCAGTTCGCCCCACATTGGGAAAAATCCCGCTATCTCCAATCCGCTCGCCTCCGCGCCGTTTTTTTACATGATACCACGTTCCATCCCCGCCCGCAACGCAAAACGCCCAAACTCTTGACGGGAGGCCAACGATATGGCAAAGTATATTAAGCGTTTCCTGCGCCCGGCGCTCTTCGCCGCCGCCGGCGCGGCCCTCGGGCTCGTATATTACCGCCTTGCCGGCTGCGAGGGCAGCTGCGCCATCACCTCCGACCCCTGGCTCACCGCCGCGTGGCTGGGCGTCATCGGCCTGCTGCTCTCCGCGGCAACGGCCAAAAACAGTGAAAAGGACAAGGACTGAATGCAGTATCTGATCTCGTTTCTGGAAGGCATCATCACCTTCATCTCTCCCTGCCTGCTGCCCATGCTGCCCATATATGTCTCCTACTTCGCCGGCGGCGGCGAGCGCAGCACGGCGCGGACGCTGCGCGGCGCGCTCGGCTTCGTGCTCGGCTTCACGCTGATGTTCGTGGCCATGGGCGCGCTGGCCGGGACGCTCGGCAGCTTTCTCACCCGCCACCACACGGCCGTGAACATCGTGCTCGGGCTGATCGTCGTGTTCTTCGGCCTCAACTATCTGGGCGTTTTCCGCCTGAAGCTCTTCAACGGCGGCGGCCGCACGCTGGAGCGCCGCGACCTCGGCTTTTTCTCAGCGCTCGTGTTCGGGGTGGTGTTCTCCGTCGGCTGGACGCCCTGCGTGGGCGCTTTCCTCGGCTCCGCGCTGGCCCTCGCCTCGCAGCAGGGGCACGTCCTGGCCGGTATGCTCATGCTGCTGCTCTACTCCCTGGGCCTCGGCCTGCCCTTCATACTCAGCGCCCTGCTCATCGACAAGCTGAAAACGGCCTTCGACTGGATCAAGCGCCACTATGGCGTTATCAACACCGTCTGCGGCGCGCTGCTCGTGCTCATCGGCGTCCTGATGGCCACCGGGACGCTCGGCCGCCTGCTGACGGCGCTCAGCTGAGGAGGAAACATGAAAAAGAACAGCAAGACCTTTCTTTACGTCCTGCTCGCGCTGGTGGTGCTCATCGGCGCGGCCGGTATCCTTTACACCCGGCTCAGCGACGGCTACGGTGCGGGCGTGCTATCAGCGGAGAGCCCACAGCCGGATACCGAAACCTCCGAGGCCCCGCTGGCCCCCGACTTCACCGTCTACGACAGAGAGGGCAACGAGGTGCAGCTCTCCGCCTTCATCGGCAAGCCGGTGGTACTGAATTTCTGGGCCAGCTGGTGCGGCCCCTGCCGCAGCGAGATGCCGGACTTTGAAGCCGCCTATCAGGAATTTGGCGACGATATCCATTTCGTCATGGTGAACACCACCGGCATGATGGACGAGACGCAGTCCGCCGCCGAGGAGTTCCTCGCCGGCGAGGGCTACACCTTCCCCGTCTACTACGACCTCGAGCTCGACGCCGCCGCCACCTATGGCATTGTCGGCATACCCACCACGTATTTCATTGACGCTGATGGCCGCCTCGTCGCCTATGCCTCCAGCGCCCTCGACGCCGAGACGCTGCAGGCCGGCATCGACATGATATACGGCTGAAAACCCATGAACGCAGACCCGGCGCCGCTTGACGCGGCGCCGGGTCTTACTTTACGGCCAGGGACGCTGCCAGCTTCTCGTCGGCCTCGGCCATGAGCGTTTTGTAGTTCGTATAGATGACCTTCCCCGGCAGCGAGCCCGAGGGCTTTTTGACGTTGCGCACCTCGGTGTAGTCCACCGGCACCTTGCCGCCCTCACGCGCCTGCGAGTGCCAGACGGCGATGGCCGCCGCCTCCGCGAGCGTCCGCTCGTCCACCGGCGCGCCGTCCGCCCTGATTATCACGTGCGAGCCGTGTACCTTCTGCGTGTGCAGCCAGATGTCGCCGCGGCGCGCCGTTTTGGTCGTCAGCTCGTCGTTCTGGGCGTTCGAGCGCCCGGCGAGGATCTCATATCCGCCGCTGGACACATAGCGGAAGGGGCCGCGCGGCTTCGGCTTCGCCTGCTTGACGCCACGCTTCGCCTTCAACACGCCCGCGCCCTCCAGCTCGCGGCGGATGTCCGCCACGTCCTTCTCGCTCTCCGCGCGGCTGAGCTCGTCGAGCACGCTCTCCAGATAGTCGAGCTGCTTTTCGCCGGAGGCGATTAGCGCCGTCAGGTGGCCCTCCGCAGCCACGGCCTTTTTATACTCCCTGTAGGCCGCGGCGGCGTTCTGCTGCGGCGTTTTCAGCGGGTCGAGCCTGATCTCCACCTCCGGGCAGCCCTCGGTGTAATAATCCGTGCAGAGCAGCGTGCGCGCGCCCTTCTGCGCGCGGTAGAGGTTGGCGGTTATGAGGTCGCCGCGGCGGCGCAGCTCCTCGCGCCCGGCGGTCTTCTTCAGCTCCTCGCGCTGCTGGGCCAGCTTGCGCGCCTGCCGGTCGCGCAGCGTGCGCACGCTCTTCATCGTGTCGTGCGACGCGCGGCGCATCCGCTCCGCCCGGTCGCGCCCGGCGTAGCACTCGTCGAGCAGGGAGGAAAAACTCTCCCGCCGCTCGCAGCGCGCCGCCTGGCCGTACTGCGTGATGCGCATGTACGTCACGTCCGGGGCTTTGCCCTCCATCAACAGCAGCGTGGGCGTGAACTCGCCCGCCGCCACGCTCTCGCAGAGGGCGTCCATGGCCGCGCCCATGCCCTCCGGCGAGCCGGCCCGGTGGGCTATCTCCCGCGCTATCAGCGGCGAGAGGCCATAGAAGGTGTCCATCAGCCAGCGCTCCGGCTCCGCGCCGCCGGAATTCGCCCAGAGTGCGCGGCGTTCCTCGGAACCGGCCTCGAAAAAGCAGGGCTTTTCCGGCCGCTGCGGCAGGCGGTAGAGCATCCCCGGCAGCAGGCGGCGGTATGCCCCTTCGCCGAAGTCCGCGCGGCGCATGCAATCGACGATGTTGCCTGTCTCGTCGATCAGGATAACGTTGGACGCCCGTCCCATGAGCTCCACGGCGAGGGTCTTTTCCTTCTCCTCCCCGAGCTCCGTGCGCGCGGCCAGGCGCAACAGCGCCAGGCGCTCATACGGCGGCTGCTCGACGGAGACGATGCGCGCGCCCGTCAGGTGCTTGCGCAGCAGCATGCAGAACATCGGCGGCGTGTCCGGGTTCTCATAGCGCTCGCGCGTGAAATGCAGCCGCGCCGAGCCGACGCCCGCCGATATCAGCAGCCGGCGCGCGCCCGAGCGCGTGTATACGCTCAGCAGCAGGAGATCCCTCTCCGGCTGCTGGACCTTATCTATCCTCGCCCCCTCCAGCTCCGGCGCGAGCTCGCGCAGCAAAGCTGTGAGGCACACGGCGTCAAGTGGCATCTTCGACCTCCATGATGGCTTCGAACAGCTCGTGGACGCGCCCGTGCGCGCCTGTGAGCCAGAGATATCCGAAAACGGCCTCCAGCGCCGTGGCGGCGTGATATTCCGCCTTCGTCGCGCCGCGCGGCACGCTGTTCACGTGGCTGTTGCGCCCGCGGCGGTATACGGCGTGCTCCTGCTCCGTCAGGCGCGGCAGCAGCACGGCCGCCGCCCGCGCCTGGGCCGGCGCTTTCACCAGCGACACCGTCTCCCGGTGGAGGCCGACCACCGTGGAGAAGCCCTTTTCCGCCAGGCGCGTGCGCACCAGCAACTCATACACCGCATCGCCCACGTGCGCCAGGCTGAGGACGCTCATTTTTCCTATATCTTCAGCGTTCATTTTTGCTCCGTAAAATATTATGTAAACTTATTTGACGATCACATACGCGCCGCAGCCGTACTTTGCCGCATTCGTAAAGCCGGCATGCTCATAAAACGCCGCATGTTCCGGCGTGTCGTCCGTCAGCAGCACGGTCTGGTACACATCGGGATAGCGCGCCAGCAGCTCGCGCAGCATCCGGCCGCCGAGCCCACGGCGCTGGTATTCAGGCAGCACGAGCAGGTCCTGCACATAGAGGACGGACGCCCCGTCCCCTACCGCCCGGACCACGCCGGCAAGCCGCCCTCCGGCCCGCGCCGCAAGGGCGCACAGCGAACCGCTGAAAGCCCTCTCCAGCATCTCCGGCCGTGCGGTGTAATTCGTCCAGCCCACCGCGGCATAGAGCGGCAGGAGCTCGAGAGCGTCATACGCCTCAAGCGGTTCGATGACTATTTCATTCATCTTCTCTTCCATTAGGCTTCTCAAAAATCAGGTAAAAGTGCCCGCCTTCAAGCCTTTTTCCGGCCAATTGCAGCCCCGCCTCCGCCGAGCAGCGCAGAATATCGTCCAGGTTCAGGCCCATGCCCTCGCCCAGCACGCCGTACGTCGTGCTGATTTGCTCACCCGCGGCGTCGATATACAGCTCTGCCAGATGCGGCTCCGGGAATGCGCAGTCGTATACCGCGTCCCAGATATACATCCTCCCGCCGCTTTTCAGCACGCGCGCGGCCTCGGCAAATACCGCGCCCCTGTCCTCCGGGAACAGGAACATGAGGAAATAAAAGGCCGTCACGGCGTCGAAGCAGCCGTCTGGGAACTCAAGCCGCCTTGCGTCCATGCAGATCCGCTCGAAATCCCCCGGCGCGTCCTCCAGCTCATCTGGGCATATGTCTATCGCCGTCACCGCGCGGCCGTATATACGCCCGATGACGCCCTCTCCCCCGCCGCCGAGGTCGAGTATGCGGCCGGCGATGTCCCGCTTTAGTATTATGTCAACCATGTGCTCAGAATGGCGCATCGTCGCCGTCCGCGCCGTCCGTGCCGAACTCCATCTCGGTCTGGAAACGCTCGGTGGGCGCCGTGCCGTTCACGAGCTGCATCTCCTGCCACTGCTGCTTGGTTATCAGCACCTGGCGCGGCTTGCTGCCCTCGAAGGGCCCCACGATGCCCAGCTCCTCCATCTGATCGACCAGCCGCGCCGCGCGCGAATAGCCCAGCTTCAGCCGCCGCTGGAGCATGGAAACGCTGGCCTGCTTGGTCTCGAAGATCACGTCCACGGCCTGCGGCAGCAGCTCATCGTAGTTGGCGAAGGCGTTGGCGGCGCCGCTCTCGGGCTCGTCCGCGTCGAGATCCGGCCCCCTGTCGCCCTTGCCCTTGCCGTTTTTGTCCTTCTCGGCGGCGGCCTTCTCTATCTGGGCGAGCACATCGTCGGAGTATTCCGCGCGGCTCGAGCCCTTGATATAGTTGATGACGTCCTCGCGCTCCTCGTCGGAGACATAGGCGCCCTGCACGCGCATAGGCTTCCCGCTGCCGAGCGGGAAATACAGCATGTCGCCCATGCCGATGAGCTTCTCCGCGCCGGAGGCGTCAAGGATTATGCGCGACTCCATGGCGCTGGAGACGGCGAAAGCGATGCGGCTGGGTATATTGGCCTTCATCAAGCCGGTGATGACGTCCGCCGAGGGGCGCTGGGTGGCGATGACGAGGTGCATGCCGGCCGCGCGGCCCATCTGGGCGACGCGGCAGATGCTCTCCTCCACGTCCTTGCTGGCCACCAGCATCAGGTCGGCCAGCTCGTCCACCACGATGACGACCTGGGCCATGGTGTCCCCGCCCGTCTTTTTCTGATGGGCGTTGTAGCCGGCCAGGTCGCGCACGCCGGCCTCGGAAAACAGGCGGTAGCGCTTGAGCATCTCCACCACGGCCCACTGCAGCGCGCCGGCGGCCTTTTTGGGGTCCGTCACCACGGGCACCAGCAGGTGCGGGATGCCGTTATAGATACCGAGCTCGACCATCTTCGGGTCCACCATGATGAGCCGCACCTGTTCGGGCGTGGATTTGTAGAGCAGGCTCAGCAGCAGCGAATTGAGGCACACGCTCTTGCCGCTGCCCGTCGTGCCGGCGATGAGCATGTGCGGCAGCTTGGCGATGTTGCCCACCACGCACTTGCCCGAGATATCCTTGCCGATGGCGAAGGTGAGGCTCGATCTGGCGTTCTGGAACTCCGCGGACTCTATGACCTCGCGCAGGTAGACGATGCTGACGATCTTGTTCGGCACCTCGATGCCGACAGTACTTATCTTGTCCGGTATCGGCGCTATGCGCACGTTCATCACGCCGAGGGAGAGCGCGAGGTCGTTGGCCAGGTTGGTGAGCTTCGTGAGCTTGACGCCGGATTCGAGCTCGAGGTCATAGCGCGTCACCGTGGGCCCGCGCGTGGCCCCGACGATGTTCGCCGCCACGCCGAAGCTCTTCAGCGAGGCCTCAAGCCGCTCGCGGTTCAGGGCGATCTCGTCCCGTCCGTCCACGGCGGCGGCGCTGCCCTTGCGCAGCAGGTCGATGGGCGGCAGGGTGTATTCGGGCGTGCTGCCCTTGGCCCGCTCGAGGGCCTCGGCGACGTCCTCGCCGCCGTCCGGCTCATCCTCCGGCTCCGCTTCGTCCTCCACCGGCGGCATGAACTCGATCTTCGGCTGCGGGGCCTCTTTCGGCTTTTCCGGGGCGGAAAATGTCTCCACCTTCGGCGTGGGGTCGCTGAAGGTCTCCGGCTCCGGGACCTCAAAGGCCGCCGGGCGCGGGGAGGAGCGCCGCTCAGAGACGCCAAAGTCCCCCAGTTCGCCGTCCCAGGGTTCGTCGTCGCCCGGCATGGGGATGTCGAAAGCCGCGCGGTGGGAGCCCTCCGCCGGTGCTTTTTTCGCGCGCGCGGGCGCGGCGGGGGCGCGCTCATAGTCCGCCGCCGTCGGCTCGTCGTCCATGGGGATGTCGATGGCCTTGCGGCGGCGCTTCTGAGCCGCGCCGGCGTCCGGCGCTTCCATCTCCGGCTCCGGCTCATACGGCACGCGCTCGCGCGAGCTGTTCCAGGCACGTATCTTGGCGAAGCTCAGGTGCGCCGCGCCCATGAAGTCGAATATCAGCGCCGCCAGCAGCACAGGCAGCGCACCGTAGATGCTGAACATCGCCTCCAGGGCCATTGAGAGCAGGCCGGATACCAGCCCGCCGCCGGTCATGCGCGTCCCGGCGTGGTAGAGGTCGCCGCAGAGGTCGAGGAAGCTGCCGTCGAAGCCAAGCCCATTCTTTGCAAAGAGCAGGTCGGCGAGAGCGCCGAAGAGCACGGGCAGCAGCGCCGCCGCCGTCACGCGCAGTACGACCGGCCGCCCGCGGTGGAAGCCCAGCGTGGCCGCGCTCAGCAGCAGCGCGGGCGGGATGAGATAGAATCCCCAGCCCACCAGCCCCTTGAGGAAGCCGCAGAAGATGTCGATGAACAGCGCGTCAACATTAAAATAACCGATGGCCGTGAAGATGGCGAGGAAGAGGCAGACGACCGCCCCCACCTCGCGGCGGATGGGCCGCGGGGCGCCGTTCCTGGCATTTTTCGCATTTTTCGTGTTTTTCGCGCCGGCGCCCCTGGCGGCTGCGGGCTTCTTTGCGCCCTGCGAGCTGCGCGCGCCGGTGTTTTTGCTGGCCGGGGCCTTTTTCGCCCCGCCGGAGTTAGATGCCATAATTTATCAGCAGTCCTTTCAGAAAACGAGTGAGAGGATGATCGTCAGTACGCCCGCGCCCAGGCAGTAGTAGGAAAAACCGCCGAAGCGGCTCTTGCGGGAGATCAGCTTCATCACCCAGATGGCGGCGATGCCGGAGATCATGGCGGCCAGCATCCCCATCAGATAGGCCGGGATCAGCGACGGGTCGATGCCCTCGCTGATAGCGTCGATGACGCTCAGCAGGTTCGCGCCCAGCACGGCGGGGATGGACATGAGGAAGGAGAACTTCATGGCGAACGTGCGGTCGAGCCCCGTGGCGATGCCGGCGGTGATGGTGGTGCCGGAGCGGGACAGGCCGGGTATCGTGGCCACGCACTGGCAGAGGCCGATGAGCAGCGCGTCGCTCATGCGCATCGTGCGCTCCGTCTTGCGCCCGCGCGGCATGCGGTCGGAGACATAGAGCAGCGCGCCCGTGAGGATCAGCATCGCGCCCACGAAGGCCGGCATGTAATAGAGCTGCTCCACATAGCCGTTCACCGGCAGCACGATCACCAGCGGCAGCGTGGCGAGGACGATCATCAAAAAGAGCCGCGCCTGCGGCAGCGCCCCCGCCGGCCGGCCGTCCGCCCAGCGCCCGCCGCGCAGCACGGCGAACACCTCGCGCACCATGCCGGCGATGTCGCCCCAGTACATCACGAATATGGACACCAGCGTGCCCAGGTGCAGCAGCACGTCAAAAAACAGGTGCCCCTCCTCCGCCGTCGCCATGCCGAAGAGATCCTGCAAAATGGCAAGGTGGCCGGAACTGGATATCGGCAGGAACTCCGCTACGCCCTGCACCAGCCCCAAAATGACCGCATTCAATATCGTCACCTGACAGCCCTCCTGATTATGTAGACCTGAACTTATTTATATTAGCACATCCTCACTCAAAGAACAAGCTCCGGCCGCCTAAAAACAGCATATTGGACATTCACGCTTTACATGCGCATGGAAAAACTGTATAATGAAGGCAAGCCGTGCCAGGCTTCTGCCACATATATCGTGGCCATTTAATTCACTACTCTAAAACGCGAAGAGAAGATATATTTTTCTAAAAACTCACTTCTGTTAGCTTTATTGCCCACGAATTAGTTATAATTTTAGCAATGCCTTTGAAAGGACAGCCAATGGACAGAAGCCTCCGCCTTAAATTCCGCCCCGGCGACCTTATCGCCGCCGCCGTCATCGCCGCGCTGGCGCTGGCTGTGGCGATAGTGTTCTTCGCCGCGCAGCAGAGCGGCCCCGCCGAGGCCGAGATACGGCAAAACGGCGAGCTGATAACGACCATCCCCCTTGACGAGGACACGGAATTCGTCCTCGACGGCGAATACCGCAACACCGTCACGGTAAAGGACGGCCAGATCGCCATCACCGCCTCCGACTGCCCGGGCGGGGACTGCGTCCTCAGCGGCTGGCGCAGCACGGCGGGCCAAAGCATCGTCTGCCTGCCGAATCTGGTCGAGATACGCATAGTCGCCGCCGAGGGCTCGGACGCCCCGGCCGTGGACGGCGTCACGGGCTGAGGTGTGAGCATGAGCAATACCAAAAAACTCGCCCTCCAGGCCATACTGGTGGCCGTGGCCCTTGCGCTCTCGTACATGGAGCGCTTCATCCCCCTGCAGCTGGTCATCCCCCTGCCTGGCGTGAAATTGGGCCTGGCCAATATCGTCAGCCTCTTTGCGCTCTATTTCCTCGGCTGGCGCAGCGCCTTCGTCATCCTCGTGCTGCGCTGCGTGCTGGGCGCGATGTTCGGCGGCGGCGTGACGGCGCTGATGTTCTCGCTCACCGGCGGCGTGCTGTCCATGTTCGTCATGGCGCTCACGCGGCATGTGCCCTTCTTTTCCGTGTACGGCGTCAGCCTCTGCGGCGCGGCGGCGCACAACATCGGCCAGATCATCGTGGCGTCCATCACGCTCGATTCGCTCTACATAGTCGCGTACCTGCCTTTCCTGCTGCTCGTGGGCCTCGTCACCGGCATGCTCACGGGCGCGGCGGCCTCCGCCTGTTTTGCGGCGCTCATCGCCGCCGGCCAGCGGCCGCTCAACAAACGGCGTCCTCCATCCCCCGAGGGATGAGGCGATAGATGTATTATTGATACGGGAGGAAAACAAAATGAAGAAAATGCTTGCCATCGCGCTTGCGCTCATGCTCTGCCTGGGCCTTGCCGCCTGCGGCACGACCGTCGTGATGGTCGAGAATCCCGAGGCCGAAGAGCCGGCCGAAGAGTCCGCCGCCCCCGCTGTGGAGTCCGAAGCCCCGGCCGAGGAGTCCGAGGCCCCCGCTGAGGAGCCCGCCGAGACCGTCGAGGTCCCCGAAGGCGAGCTGGCCCTTGGCTTCTACATGGTCGCCGCCTATGCCGGCGGGCACAGCGGCTCCACCAACGCCACTGCCGATGCCAACGGCCTGGCCCAGGCCAACGTTGACATCTACGCCGTCACCATCGACAGCAACGGCGTGATCGTCGACTGCAAGATCGACGCCATCCAGTGCAAGACCAACTTCGACGCCACCGGCGCCCTCGTCTCCGAGATTGGCGCGGTGAACCTCAGCAAGATGGAGCTGCAGGACGACTACGCCATGCGCGGCGCCAGCAGCATCAGCGCCGAGTGGTTCGAGCAGGTCGAGGCCCTCGAGGCCTACTGCGTCGGCAAGACCCCGGCCGAGGTCGCCGGTATCGCCCTTGACGACGCCGGCAAGGCCACCGACGCCGACCTCATCGCCGGCATCACCATGCCTCTGGCCGACTTCATCGACGGCGTCGTGCAGGCCTGCAACAACGCCCGCGTGGGCGGCGCCAAGGAGGGCGACACCCTCTACCTCGAGAGCGACAGCTACCTGAGCGACAGCAGCGCGGCCGCCACGGCCGACGCCGACGGCCTGGCCCAGTGCGACACCACCGCCGGCGCTTACACCATCAGCGCTGACGGCGTCATCACCGACATCGAGCTCGACTGCGTGCAGACCAAGATCAACTTCAACGCCAGCGGCGAGCTGACCACCGCCGAGGGCACCACCTGGACCACCAAGACCGACCTCGAGTATGACTACCACATGCAGGGCGCCAGCCCGATCGGCAAGGAGTGGTTCGAGCAGACCAACTTCTTCGAGGATTACTGCAAGGGCAAGTCCGTCGCTGACATTGAGGGCATCGAGGTCAACCCTGACAACGGCCACGTCGCCGAGAGCGAGGTAGACCTGGTCGCCGGCACCACGATGAACATCGACTCCTTCGTCAACGTCATCAGCAAGTCCGCCGCCTGAAGCACGGCGTCCCGTTTCCCCCTATAAACTACCCAGCAGGGCAAGGAGGGCGGCCCTGCGCCGCCCTCCTTGTTTCCATGAAAGCAGGTTCCCATGAAACGTATCGCACTGCCCCTCCTGGCTCTGTTGCTGCTCCTGGCCTCCTGCGGCTCCCCGCAGGGGACGGTCACGGCCCCTCCTGATGAGGCGCCGGCCGTGCCTGAGGGCCTGGAGCGCTACACCGCCAGCTTTCTCGACGTATTCGACACGATGACGAACATCGTCGGCTACGCGGAGAGCGAAGCGGCCTTTTCCGAGGCGGTGAGCGGCATACATGACGAGCTCGTGGAGTACCACCGGCTCTATGACATCTACAACGAATACGAGGGCATCAACAACCTCAAGACCGTGAACGACAACGCCGGCGGCGAGCCGGTGGAGGTCGATCAGCGCATCATCGACCTGCTCGTGTTCGCGCGGGAGATGTACGAGGCCACCGGCGGCAAGACGGACGTCGCCCTGGGCGCCGTGCTGCGCATATGGCACGACGCGCGCGAGACGGCGATAAACGACCCCTCCGCGGCCTACGTCCCCACGGAAGAAGAGCTTGAGGCGGCCAACGAGCACACGGACTTCGGCTCCATCATAATCGACGAGGCCAACGGCACCGTGCAGATAACGGACCCCGGGGCCAGCATCGACGTCGGCGGCATCGCCAAAGGCTACGCGGTGGAGATGGCCTCGCGTGATGCGGCCCCATACATGCTCCTCAGCGTCGGCGGCAACGTCTGCTCCACCGGCCCCAAGCCGGAGGGCGACGGTGTGTGGGTCGTCGGCATCGAGTCGCCGGATGCGCTCGGCTCGACCAGTGAATTCCTGCACACGCTGAACATCACCGACCTCTGCGTGGTCACCAGCGGCGACTACCAGCGGTTTTATGAGTACGACGGCGTGCGCTACCATCACATCATCGACCCTGACACCCTCTTCCCGCCCCGCTACTGGCGCAGCGTGACCATACTCTGCGGCGATTCCGGCATTGCAGACGCGCTCTCCACCGCCCTCTTCTGCATGACGCAGGAGGACGGCCAGGCCCTGCTCGACGAGTTCGGCGCGGAGGCCATGTGGGTCATGACCGACGGCGAGATGTCTTACAGCCCCGGCTTCGAGCAGTATATCCGCTCGTAGCCGCGTGGCACAGCGTTCCCCGCCCCCGGAACGGGGGCAAAGGCCCCGGAAAATGATCAGAATCAATACATAGAGGTGAAAGTATGAAACAGCTGTTTCGCGGCGGCATCCACCCGGACGGGCACAAGGACATGTCGCGCGGCGGCGCGCCTGTCGTGGTCCCCGCACCGGAGACGGTCGTCATACCTCTCTGCCAGCACATCGGCTCTGCCTGCAAGCCGCTCGTAGCGGTGGGCGACAGCGTGCTGATGGGGCAGAAGATCGGCGACGGCGACGGCCGCAGCTCGCCCGTGCACTCCACCGTCTCCGGCAAGGTGACCGCCATCGAGGAGCACGAAGTCCCCGGCGGCGGAAAGGTCCCCAGCGTCGTCATCAAGAACGACTTCAAGGACACGAAGGCCGAGATGAAGGGCGCCGCCAACTGGGAGAGCCTGGACGCCAAGGCCATTGCTGATATCGTCCGCGAGTGCGGCATCGTCGGCATGGGCGGCGCCGCCTTCCCCACCAACTCCAAGATAGCCTCCACCGCCGGCAAGACCAGGGACGTGCTCATCAACGCCTGCGAGTGCGAGCCCTATATCACCAGCGACGACACCATCATGTGCCAGGACCCGGCGGCCGTCATCGGCGGCGCGCGCCTGCTGGCCAAGGTGCTGCGCGCTGAAAAGAGCATCATCGCCGTCGAGGACAACAAGCCCGAGGCTGTCGAGGCCCTGAAGGCCGAGGCAGGCGACGACCCGCTCATCGAGATCCGCGTGCTGCCCACGCGCTATCCCCAGGGCGCGAAAAAGCAGCTCATCCTGGCCGTCACCGGCAAGGAAGTCGCCCCCGGCGCGCGCAGCGGCGCGCTCTTCAACGTCACCACCACCGCCAATGTGTACCGCGCCGTCACCCAGGGCCAGCCCCTGCTGGGGAAGATCGTCACCGTCACCGGCGACGGCGCCAACGAGCCGAAAAACATGCTCGTGCGCATCGGCACCAGCTTCGCCGACGTGGTCAAGGCCGCGGGCGGCATCAAGGAAGAGACGCAGAAGGTCATCGCCGGCGGCCCCATGATGGGCAAGGCGGTGGGCAACCTGAACGTCCCCGTGGTCAAGGGCACCAACGCCATCCTCTGCTTCACCAAGCTGAGCGAGGCTTCGAGCGACCCTGTCTGCATCCGCTGCGGCAAGTGCGTCGATGTCTGTCCGATGCAGCTCCAGCCCCTCTACCTCTACCGCTACGCCAGGGCAGAAGATAAGGAGATGCTCAACGAGTATTACCTCAACGACTGCATGGAGTGCGGCTGCTGCTCGTTCGTCTGCCCCGGCAAGCTCCCGCTTACCGAGACCTTCGTGCAGGCAAAACACATGCTGAAGGGAGGAAAATGAGCGTGAATCTCACTGTTTCCGCCGCGCCCCATATCCGCGGCAAAGATAACACCCGCCGGCTCATGCTGGACGTGCTGATAGCGCTGGCCCCGGCCCTCATCGCGGCGGTGTACTTCTACGGCGAAAGGGCGCTCGTCCTCACCGTCATCTCCGTGGCGGCCTGCGTCGTGTGCGAGGCCCTCATCTGCCTTGTCATGCGCCGCCCGGTCTCCGTGGGCGACCTCTCCGCCGTTGTCACCGGCGTGCTGCTGGCCTTCTCCGTGCCGCACAGCTGCCCCTACTGGGCGCTCGTCGCGGGCGACGCCTTTGCCATCATCGTGGTGAAGGGCCTCGTCGGCGGCCTGGGGCAGAACGTGTTCAACCCCGCCCTGGCGGGCCGCGCGTTCATGATGCTCCTCTGGCCCAGCACCATCACCCGCTATGGCTACACCTATGTGGCCCCCTTTGAGTTCGGCACCGCCGACATCGTCGCTTCCAGCACCCCGCTGCAGACCATGGCCCGCTCCACCCTGCCCGACGTGAGCATCTTCGACATGCTCCTCGGCAACGGCGTGCTCGGCTGCATCGGCGAGGTCTGCAACCTGGCGCTGCTCATCGGCCTGGCCTGGCTGCTCTACCGCAAGGTCATCTCCTGGCGCATCCCCGTCGCCTATCTGGGCGCCGTGGCGGTGCTCACGCTGGTCTTCAGCAAGGGCGACGACGCCCTGGCCTGGATGCTCTACAGCGTCCTCGGCGGCGGCGTGATGCTCGGCGCCATCTTCATGGCCACCGACTATGCCACCAGCCCCACCCTGCCCGTCGCGCAGCTCGTCTACGGCATCGGCTGCGGCGTGCTGACGGTCGTGATACGTTACTTCGGCATCTTCCCGGAGGGCGTGACCTATGCCATACTCATCATGAACGCCTGCGCCTGGGCGTTTGACAAGGCATTCCCCATCAGACGCTTCGGCGTCGTGAAAGGAGGCGCCGGGAAATGAATGACGCCATGAAAAAGCTCCTTATCCCCGTCGCTGTCATCCTCGTCGCCGCTCTGGTGCTCTTCGCGGCCACCGCCGGCCTTGCCGGCACCGCCTCCGCCAACGAGCAGGCCAAGCTGGACGAGATACTCGGCTACATGATCCCCGGCGGCGGCGAGTACGCCGAGGAGGAATACACCGGCTCCAACAGCAGCATCACCGGCGTCTACCGCGGTGAGAAGGGCGTCGTGGTGGAGATGGTCGTCGGCGGCTTTGCCAACGACATCCACATGCTCGTCGCCGTCCGCAACGACGGCACCGTCACCGGCGTCAGCATCCTTGACTCCCACGAGACCTACGGCCTCGGCCAGGAAGCCAAGGGCGATTGGGACTTCCTCATCGACATGCTGAACAGCCAGGGCGACCTCGCCGTGAACAGCAACATCGACTCCATCACCGGCGCTACCATCACCTCCTCCGCCGTTGTCAGCGCCGTCAACGCCGCCAGCCAGTTCGTGCTCGACAGCGCGGCCGCTTCCGGCCCGCTCACCGGCACGGCGGACGGCTTCATGGGCCCCATCACCGTTGAGGTCACCATGGACGGCGACACCATCACCGGAGTCACCGTCGTCTCCAACAGCGAGACCCCCAGCATCGCCGGCAACGCCCTTGAGCAGATCCCGGCGGCCATCGTCGCGGCCAACAGCGCCGATGTCGATATCGTGGCCGGCGCCACCTTCACCAGCAACGGCATCATCAACGCCGTCAAGAACGCCATCTCCGGCTCTTCCCCGGCCGCCGAGCCCGAGGAGACTGAGGAGCCCGAGGACGACACGCCGCAGGCTGTCGAGGCCGCCGAGGCCTATCAGGGCTTCGGCCTCAGCAACACCGTGCGCATGGGCCCCGGCGAGGACGACACCGGCACCCCCGTTTACAGCATCAACCAGGTGTTTGCCAACGTCATCTTTGACGGCGAAGGCAAGATACTGGAGATCTACGTCGATCAGCTGGAGTATGCCACGCCCAACTATGACGGCGCCGAGATGCCGCACTTCAGCGGCTGGCCCGGCCAGGGCGGCTACAACAACGACTCCGACCACGACGCCGTCGTCGATGGCGTCACTCCCGACACCGAGGAGCAGTTCACCTCCGAGGTCGAGGGCTGGGTCACCAAGCGCGACCGCGGCGACACCTATGTCATGGGCACCGGCACCTGGCACGAGCAGATGGACGCCTTCCAGGAGCTCTTCATCGGCATGACCGTCGACGAGGTCCAGGAGTGGTTCGACAAGTACTGCTCCGACGCCAACGGCCGTCCTCTCAAGGAGGGCAGCGAGGCCGAAGGCGACGCCGAGAAGTACGCCGCCCTCTCCGACGAGGAGAAGGAGATGCTCGTCGATGTCACCTCTTCCGCCACCATGAGCCTCAACGACAGCCACGGCAACATCCTTGCCGCCATCCTCGATTCCTTCGAGGATCAGGTGCCGGTGGACATCACCGTGGGCTGAGTAAGGAGGGTGAGATAATGAAAGCTGTATCCTATAAGCTCAATACTGTGCTCGCGGCCATAGTCGGGCTCGCCTGCCTGGTCATCGTGCTGATGCGCGCCTTCGCGCCCTACACGGTGCTGCCGCTGGTCGATATCCCCAACCTCGCCGCCGTCTCCATCGCCGCCCTGGTCGTGGAGTGCTACCTGAACGGCAAGGCGCGTCCCGTCCGCTGCTGGACGATGACGGCCGTGCTGGCTCTGCTGACCTTCTGGCTGCTGCCCTGGGCGGCCGGCCTCACGAATGCCGCCGGCGCCCTGCGCGTTGGCGTCATCGGCGCGCTGCTGTTCACGGTGCTGACCTTCATGTTCACCGGCATCAGCGACCGCCTGTCCTCCGGCAAATGCGGCATCGTTGCCCCGCTTTTCACCGGCGCGGTGCTCTACCTCGCCTGCCAGGGCTTCATGAGCATACTGCTGTAAGCCGGGCGCAAACCCAATAAAAAATCCCTCCGCTGTTGCGGAGGGATTTTTCTATGCCCCTTAGGGCCTTTATTTCGCGCTGTAGGCCGCCAGCATTGCCTTGTAGGTCATGTAGCAGTCGTACTTGGAGACGACCTCAAATGGCGCGTGCATGCTCAGCACGGGCACGCCGGCATCGATGGTGTCGATGTTGCGGTTGGCCATGTACATGGCAACGGTGCCTCCGCCGCCCTGGTCGACCTTGCCAAGCTCGCACATCTGCCACTGCACCCCGTTTTCGTCCAGGATGCGGCGCATATAGGCAACCAGTTCGGCGGGGGCGTCGCTGGTGCCGGCCTTGC
Organism: Candidatus Scatomorpha stercorigallinarum; assembly: GCA_018713375.1. The sequence goes on from DVOV01000065.1 coordinate 25,703, forward strand.
CGCGGGAGCCGGTGAACTTGTTCAGGCCCACGCCGTAGTTCACGCGGGCGGCGTTGCGCTTCTCGCAGACGTCCGGCCAGCTGGGGTCGAAGGCCGCGGTGACGTCGGCGGAAACGCACATGCTGCGGGCGAAGCAGTCGATGAGGCTCACGCCCTGCTGCTCGCAGAGGCGGCTGACGAACCACTCGAAAGCCTGGCTCTTCATGCCGGAGACGCCGTCGGAGCCAGTCTCCTCCTTGTCGGCGAGGATGCAGATGCAGGTGCGCTCAGGCTCCTCAACGTCGAAGATAGCGCGCAGCTCGGCGTAGGCGCAGACGCGGTCGTCGTGGCCGTAGCCGCCGATGAGGCTGCGGTCGAGGCCGATATCGCGCACATCGAAGCCCGGCACGGCGTAGAGCTCGGCGGAGATGAAGTCCTCCTCCGTGATGCCGTAGCGGCTGTTGAGGATGCTCATGACGGCCAGCTTCACGCGGTCGCTGCCGTCGTCCGCGTAGGGCACAGAGCCGATGAGGATGTTCAGGTTCTCGCCGGGGATGGCCTCTGCGAGGGTTTTTTTCATCTGGTCGGCGGCCAGGTGCGGCAGCAGATCGTTGACCACCAGCTGCGGGTCGTCCTTATCGCGGCCGATGACCACATCCACGACCTCGCCGTCCTTCTTCACCACCACGCCGTGCAGCTCCAGGGGGATGGCCGTCCACTGGTACTTCTTGATGCCGCCGTAGTAGTGCGTCTTGAAATAGGCCATCTCCGTGTCCTCATAGAGGGGGATCTGCTTCAGGTCAAGGCGCGGGGAATCGACGTGCGCGGCGGCGATGACCAGGCCCTCGGCGGCGCTCTTCTTGCCGATGACGGCCAGCATCAGCGCCTTGCCGCGGTTGGAGAACCACACCTTGTCGCCTGTTTTGAGCTCCATGCCGGGCACGTACTCCACGAAACCCTCGCGCTCGGCCAGGGCCACGGCCTCGTTCACGGCCTCGCGCTCCGTGCGCGCGTCGTTCAGATAGGCCTTGTAGCCCTCGCAGTAGCTTTCCACCTTGCCGGCTTCCTCGCTGCTGAGGTGGTCGTAGCCGTTTTTCGGCTGGTAAAAGAGCTCGTCGCGGTAGTCTTTCTTTTCTTCCATTTCAAATCACCTTTCTGAATTCGGACTCGCAGAGCTTTGCAAAGTCCTCTTTCGACTTATCATTCACGAGCACCGCTGTGCAGCGCTCCGTGTAATAACTGTCCGGCTGCTGCGCGCCGATGCGCAGCTGTGCGTACTCCTCCGATATGCCCTCGCGCGCCACGATGCGCCTCACGCGCTCGCTGTGCGGCGCAACGACGCCGAAAGTGGCGGTGCATAGCCTGTCCGCCCCGCTCTCAAAGAGGGCCACGGCGTCGATGGCGGCCAGCGTGCCGCCCTGCATGGCCCAGCCGCGCAGCCGCCGGCGCAGCTCCTCGCTGACGAAGCCGTGCGCGATGGCGTTGAGCTCGCCCAGCGCCGCGCTGTCGGCGAATACGACGCGCCCCAGGGCCTTGCGGTCAAGCTCGCCGCCTGCGGTATACACCGCGCCAAAACGCGCCGTCAGGGCCTCCCTGAGCTCCGCGCTGCTCCGCGTCAGCTCGTGATAGAGCTCGTCGCAGTCGATGCACAGCGCGCCCAGGCCGCGCAGCACCTCCAGCGCGGTGGTCTTGCCGGTCCCGGAACCGCCCGTGAGGCCGATGATCTTCATCCCATCGACTAGGGCGTCCTCGATGTCCTCCGCGGGCAGCGCGCCCTGCCGCAGGATACGGAACGGCCTCTGAGCCAGGCTGATAATGGTCGATTCCCGCCCCAGGCCGCACTCGCCGCCGTCGATAACGCCCTCGATCTGCCCGTCGAAATAGCCGAGCACATCCTGCGCCGTCTTGGGGCTGGGCGCGCCGGAGGGGTTGGCCGAGGGCGCCGCCAGCGGCACGCCGCACGCGCGCAGCAGGGCGAGCGTGTCCGGGTGGTCGGGGCATCTAAGCCCCACGGTCTCGCCCCCCGCGCGGACGATTTCCGGCACAACAGGCTTGGATTTCAATATTATGGTGAGCGGCCCGGGCCAGAATTTCTCCGCCAACAGCTTCGATTGCGGCGGCACATCTTCGCAGTAGCGCTCCATGGCCTCCGGTCCCGGCACCATCAGCGAGAGCGGCTTCACCTCCGGCCGGCCCTTGACCTCATAGATGCGCTCCACGGCCTGCACATCCGTGCCGTCGCCGGCCAGGCCGTATACCGTCTCCGTGGGCA
>DVOV01000066.1 GCA_018713375.1 Candidatus Scatomorpha stercorigallinarum
CGGCCTCATCTCCTATGCAATGTACCCGAAGGTCCTGCGCGACTTCTTCGAGCACCGCAAGGAGTACGGCTACATCATGCGTATGGGCAGCCACGTGTTCTTCAACGGCCTCGCCGTGGGCGAGACCAACCAGATCAACATCGAGGACGGCAAGACCCTGGTGATAAAATACCTCGGCCTCGGCGACCGCAACGAGGACGGCACGCGCAACGTCGTCTTTGAGCTGAACGGCGCGCGGCGCGAAGTGGCCGTGCCCGACCCCTCCGCCCCGGACACCGGCAAGCGCACGGTGATGGCCGACCCCGCGGACAAGAGCCAGATCGGCGCGTCCATACCCGGCATGGTGTCCAAGGTGGCCGTCAAGCCGGGCGACACGGTGAAGGCCAACCAGGTGGTGGCCATCATCGAAGCTATGAAAATGGAGACCAGCGTCGTGGCCCTCACGGACGGGAAGATAGGCGAGCTCTTCATCGAGCCCGGCGTGACCGTGAAGGCCGGCGAGCTGCTGATGACTGTGATATGAACCTTTATCTGAACGGATGCGGGAAATATCCCGCCGAACAGGCGCTGCTCACCTTTTTCCCCGGCGAGCGGCCGGAATACCCGGAAGGGGAGCCGCAGGGCGAACGCTGCGAGATCAACGTGGCCATGCGCAACGAGCGCATCATGTGCACCTGCCTGCTGGTGCGCGGCGGCCGGGCCTTCCGTTCCCGGGCGTCCATGGACCATTCGCACATCGTGGACGAGGTGACGCGCGAGCGCTACACGGGGCGTGTGGTTAAGCTGGCCTTTTTCCGCGCGGCCATCGCCTCCGGCATACCCTACCCCGAGTGGGGCTGCCTGACGGGCGTGAGGCCCGTGAAGCTGGTGGAGGGCTATTTGCGCGAGGGGATGACGCCCGCGGGCGCCCGCGGCCGCTTCATGCGCGAATACTACGTCTCCAAGCGCCGCGCCACGCTGAGCGTGGCCGCGGCCAAGGCATCCCTGGACGCCGACAGGTCGCTGGGGGAGCGGGATGTCTGCCTCTATGTGGGCATCCCCTTCTGCCCCACGCGCTGCGCCTACTGCAGCTTCGTCAGCCAGAGCGTGGAGAAGTCCCTGGGGCTGGTGGAGCCGTACCTGGAGGCGCTGGAGCGGGAGATATCCGCCACGGCGGAGGCGGTCAGCCGCGCGGGGCTGCGCCCCGTGGCGCTCTATATCGGCGGCGGCACGCCCACGACCCTCAGCGCCGGGCAGCTCGACCGGCTGTGCGCGCAGCTGGAGCGCAGCTTTGACCTCTCCGCGCTGCGGGAGTACACCGTGGAGGCCGGCCGGCCGGACACCATCACCGCCGACAAGCTCGCCGCGCTGCGCGCGCACGGCGTGAAACGCCTGAGCGTCAACCCGCAGACGATGTCGGACCCGGTGCTGAGCGCCATCGGCCGCCGCCACACGGCGAAGGACATCGAGAACGCCATGTCCCTGGTGCGCTCCGCCGGCAGGTTCGAGGTGAACATGGACCTCATCGCCGGGCTGCAGACCGACACGGCGGAGGGCTTCGCCGACTCGCTGGAGCGGGTGCTGGCCTTCAACCCGGACAATATCACCATCCACACCCTGGCCGTCAAGCGCGGCTCGCGCCTGCATGCTGAGGGGGCGGAGCAGCTGCCCGCGCCGGAGGAGGTGGAGCGGATGCTCTCCGGCGCCATGAACAGGCTCACCGCCGCGCGCTACGAGCCCTATTACCTCTACCGCCAGAAGTACATGTCCGGCGGCTTCGAGAACGTGGGCTGGACAAAGCCCTGGCGCGCCAGCCTTTACAACATATGTATAATGGAGGAGCTGCGCAGCATCATCGCCATGGGCGCCGGCGGCTCTACCAAGCTCATCGCCCCCGGCGGGCGGCTGGAGCGGCACTTTGCGCCCAAATACCCCGGGGAATACATCGCCGCCATTGACCGCGTCTGCGCGGACAAGGAAAGGATCGTTGGTTTCCATGGCGTTTGACCTGAAGGAGATAAACTACCGCACCGTGGCCGACCCCGCGGCCTTCCTCGCCGAGTGCGACGCGCGCTACGCAGCCAAGGTGTCCCGCGCGGCGGAGATGATTGCCGCCAACCTGAAAAACAGCCCCATCGTGCTGCTCTCCGGCCCCAGCGGCAGCGGCAAGACCACCACCGCGCAGAAGATAGAGGACGAGCTGGAGCGACGCGGCGTCCGCTCCTACACCATCAGCATGGACAACTACTTCCGCACGGTGGACCCGGCCACGGCACCGCGCACGGCGGAGGGGGCCATCGACTACGAGAGCCCCCGGTGTCTGGACATGGAGCTGCTCAACGAGCACTTCACTGCCCTCGCCCGCGGCGAGCGCATCTGCGTGCCCAAATACGAGTTCGCGCGGCAGATGCGCGTGCTGGAGCCGTCCAAGACCCTGCGCCTGAAAAAGGACGAGATCGCCATCTTCGAGGGCATCCACGCCCTCAACGGGGCCATCACCTCCCGCCACCCGGCGGCCTTTAAGCTCTATATCTCCGCCCGCTCGAACGTGGAGTTCGAGGGCAGCGTGGTGTTCAAGGGCACCTGGATGCGCCTCGTGCGCCGCACGGTGC
>DVOV01000067.1 GCA_018713375.1 Candidatus Scatomorpha stercorigallinarum
GGAGTCCTGGAGTTCCTCCTTGATGTAAGGCGGCAGCGGCATCTTGCCCAGCCGCTCCAGCACCTCCAGAAAAATGCCCTCGTAGTTAAATTTGATGACCCTGTTGCCCCCCTCGGCCACGCTGAGCACGTCGGCTGTCAGCTCGCCGCCGCCAAAGCTCAGATGCGTCCCCGGGCGGGTCTTTTTCCCCGGGCGGGTCAGGCACTCCCACTCCCCGCCGCCGAGGTCTCGCAGCAGCAGCACCTCCACCGCGCCGCCGGTCTCGCGCGTACCGAGCAGCCGCGCCGGAAGGACGCGGGAATCGTTCATCACCAGGCAGTCGCCCGGCCGCAGGAAATCGGGCAGATGGTCAAACGTGCTGTGCCGTATCTCGCCGCTCTCCCTGCCCAGCACGAGCAGGCGGGAGGCGTCCCGCCGCTCCAGCGGCGTCTGCGCGATCAGCTCCGGCGGGAGATCGTAATAAAAGTCCGATGTTTTCATGCTTTATCCCCTCGCGAGCTCCACGCCCGTATAATAGAAATTGACGATCTGGTCATAGGTGTAGCCATAAGTATCCGCCATGGCGTAGGCCCCGTACTGGCTCATGCCCAGGCTGTGCCCCCAGCCGGAGCCCTCGAAGGCGAAGCCCGCCCCCGTGTCCGTGACGGTGAAGTGGATGCTGGAAAGCCCGATGGTGGCCGTACACAGGCGGTAGCAGTCCGCGCCCTCGAAGGAGGCCGTGCGCCCCGCGCCGTCCGTAAAGGTCAGAGCGATGACGTTCCCCGTGTCCGAGTGTTCGGCCTCCACGGAGACGATGGAGTCGAGCGTATTGCCGCTGCGGCTCACCATGCGCGCAAGCTCGGCCGGCGTGAAGCCCACGACCCAGCTGCTGCGGCTGTTCAGCTCATCCGCCGCCGCCTCGTAGGGGTCCAGAACGCCGCGCAGATAGGGCGTCACGCTGCCGGTGATGTTCTCGCTGTCCTCGGAGCCGCCGCCGTGGGAGGAGCTGAACATGGCGGAGATGGGCTCGCCGTCATATGTTATGTAAACTCCGGCCGTCTCGTCCACGGCCCGGTCGGAGCTGTCGGTGGAGAGATTCGTGCCCCGGTACACCTGGCAGTAGGTGTCGTTGGTGACGTCGAAGCCGTAGTTTACATAATACGTGCTGCTGCCGATATAGCTCGCCACGTAGGTGCGCGCGCAGAGCGCCTGCGCCTTCAGCGCCTCCAGCGGCCAATCGGCGCTCATCTCGTAGGTGATGACGCCCTTGACGTAGTCCTCGATGTCCACCACGTTGACCACGGTGAGCTTCCCGCCCGTGCGCCGGACGTACTCAAAGCCGCCGTTATATGTATAGCCCTTGAACCAGGTCTCGGTCTTTTCACCGCTGCGGCTGATGGGACGCACGCCGAGGCTGTAGTCCGTGCCGCAGTCGAATTCAAAGATGATGGAGGCGTCGGCCGTGCGCGTGACGGCCACACAGTAGGCGCTGGCGGAGAAGGCCTCGCCCGCTATGCCGCGCGCGGCGGCGTCCGCGGAGGCCTCGGCGGCGCTGTCGTAGTCGCCCACCAGGGCGCGGAACACGCCGTCATAATAGGCCGGGAAGCCGCCCTTATAGGCAGAGGCCGCGGAGCGCGCCTCTTCAAAGCTGCCATAGCTGCCGGGCAGCAGGATGTGATAGCAGCCCACATGCCCGTGGTCGGTGTCCGTATTGCGGTCGATGACCATGGTGATGGCCGTCTCGTCCGTAGAGCCAAGGGCGTGGAACTCGCGGTCTTCGTCATAATAGCCCAGCTCATAGCCGCTGCCCACCTCGTTTTCCAGGTTGGCATAGTCCAGCGTCCCGTTGCGGACGGAGCTGCTCTCGTCGTAGTAGTAAAGGCCCACGCGCACGTCCTGATAGGGTATGTCGATGCTGCCCGTGACGGAGAGGTGCTGCGGCGGCCCGCTGGGTGGCTCGGCCTGGCCTTCCCCGCCCTCGAGCGTCTGCAATCCGCTGCCCGTCATCACATAGAGCTCGCCCGAGCCCAGCTGCGCGGCCGCGCCGTCGCCCGTCACCGCGTAGGCCGAGCCCACGCCGCCCGCCAGCACCTCGCCGCCGTTCACATATACGTCCTCCGCCGCCGCGCCCCCCGGCGCCAGCAGCGCGGCGAAAAGGCAGAGCGCCGCCGCCATGGAAATGATACGCCTGATGTTCCTGCTGTACATTTGTTCACCTTTTGACGTTTATTGACTGATGCGCCCGGCGGTGGTAAAATTGAATCCTCAGGTACGCCGCCCCGCGCGCTTTTGACCTGATTAGACATTATAATGCCAAAACCGCGCGAATGCAAGCATCCGGGGCCGGAATAATTTGCCTCCCGTGTGAATAGCCTTTTGGGTACGGGGAAAGGAATGATGTAAATATGGATAAGTTCAGGGTCGGCGTCATCGGCGCCACAGGCATGGTCGGTCAGCGCTTCGTCACTTTGATATCCAAGCACCCCTGGTTTGAGCTCTCCGTGCTGGCCGCCAGCTCCCGCAGCGCCGGCAAAACGTATGAGGAAGCGGCCGGCCGCCGCTGGGCTCTCGACGAGCCGATGCCGGAGGGCGCGAAGCAGCTCGTGCTGCGCGACGCGTCGGACGTCGATGCCGTCGTGGGCGATGTTGACTTCGTTTTCTCCGCCGTGGACATGAAAGCGGAGGAGATACGCGCCCTGGAGGAAGAATACGCCCGCCACGAGACGCCCGTCGTCTCCAACAACAGCGCCAACCGCTGGACGCCGGACGTGCCGATGGTGATACCGGAGATCAATCCGGAGCACCTGGAGGTCATCCACTTCCAGAAGCAGCGCCTGGGCACAAAGAACGGCTTCATCGCCGTCAAGAGCAACTGCTCCATCCAGAGCTATGTCCCCGCCCTCTCCCCCCTGCGTGAGGAGTTCGGCCTCGAGCGCGTGCTGGCCTGCACCTACCAGGCCATCTCTGGTGCCGGCAAGACCTTCGGCACCTGGCCGGAGATGGTGGACAACGTCATCCCCTACATCGGCGGCGAGGAGGAAAAGAGCGAGCGCGAGCCGATGAAGGTCTGGGGCAGCGTCGAGGGCGGCATGATCCGCCCCGCCGTCAAGCCGCTCATCACCGCCCAGTGCTTCCGCGTGGCGGCCTCGAACGGCCACATGGCCGCCGTGTTCGCCAGCTTCACCAGGAAGCCCCCCATGGACGAGATCAAGGCCCGCTGGGCGGAGTTCAGGGGCCGCCCGCAGGAGCTGGGCCTCCCCAGCGCGCCGCAGCAGTTCCTGCGCTATTTTGACGAGCCCGACCGCCCGCAGACCCGCCTCGACCGCATGAACGAGGGCGGCATGCAGATATCCATCGGCCGCCTGCGCGAGGACACGCAGTACGACTACAAGTTCGCCTGCCTCAGCCACAACACCCTGCGCGGCGCCGCCGGCGGCGCCGTCGAGCTGGCCGAGCTGCTGTGCGCAGAGGGCTACATATCCCGCAAATAAGGCTCCAGTAGCCGGAAAATAAAATAAAACTTCAGGAGGTATGTAAAAATGGCAAAGACACCGATATTCACCGGTTCCTGCACCGCCATCGTCACGCCCTATCTTGAAAACGGCGTGGACTACGAAAAGTACGCCGAACTGATCGACTTCCAGTACGCCGGCGGCACCTCCGCCATCCTCGTCTGCGGCACCACAGGCGAGAACCCCACCCACACCGCCGAAGAGCACGACAAGCTCGTGGAGCTCACGGTGGAAAAATGTAAAGGCCGCATGAAGGTCATCGTCGGCGTCGGCGGCTACAACACCGAGCACGTCCTCGAGCAGGCCAAGCAGGCCGAGGCCGCCGGGGCGGACGGCATTTTGATGGTCACGCCCTATTACAACAAGACGACGCAGAAGGGCCTCGTCGCCCATTTCACCTACGTCGCCGACCGCGTGAGCGTCCCCATGATCGTCTACAACGTCCCCTCCCGCACGGGCATCGGCGTCAAGCCCGCCACCTACCTTGAGCTCAGCAAGCACCCGAACATCAACGGCGTCAAAGAGGCCAGCGGCAACATCGCCGAATACGCCCTCACGCGCAGCATGTGCGGCGACGACCTCGTGTTCTGGAGCGGCAACGACTCCGACACCGTCCCGATGATGTCCCTCGGGGCCAAGGGCGTAATCTCCGTCGCGTCGAACATCATCCCCGCGGATGTCGCCAGGCTCTGCAAGCTGTGTCTTGACGGCGACTTCGCCGCCGCCGCTCAGGAGTATTTCCGCCTGGCGGACTTCTTCGACAAGCTCTTCATCGAGACCAACCCCATCCCCGTCAAGGCCGCAATGAACCTCGCCGGGATGAACGTCGGCAAGCTCCGTCTGCCGCTGGTGGAGATCTCCGAGGGCGCAAAAGCCAAGCTCATCGAGAGCATGCATGCCATCGGCCTCAAGACCGTCTGAGGTAACCGCCATGCTGAAGATGATCGTCTCCGGCTGCAACGGCCATATGGGCCAGTCCGTCGTCAACATCTGCTCCGGCATGGAGGATGTCGAGGTCGTGGCCGGCTTCAACCGCACAGCCGTCAGCCGCAACGGCTTCCCCGTGTACTCCGACCCCATGGAGTACGCGGGCGAGGCCGACGTGGTGATAGACTTCTCCAACCCCGCCAACCTCACGGCCCTGCTGCGCTTTGCCGTGGAGCGGCAGGTGCCCATCGTCCTCTGCACGACGGGCTATTCCCCTGAGCAGCTCGCGGAGATCGACGCCGCCGCGCAGAAGGTGCCCGTTTTCAAGAGCGGCAACATGTCCCTCGGCATCAACCTCATGCTTCACCTCGTGCGCCGGGCGGCGGCCGTCCTGGGCGCGGATTTCGACATCGAGATCGTCGAGCGCCACCACCGCCGCAAGGTGGACGCCCCCAGCGGCACCGCCCTGATGATAGCGGAGGCCGCGGCAGAGTCCCTGCCCTACGAGCCTGAGCTCACCTTCGAGCGCCACAGCGTGCGCCAGCCGCGCGGGAAGCATGAGATAGGCATCTCCTCCGTCCGAGGCGGCACCATCGTCGGCGAGCATGAGATCGTGTTCGCCGGCCTCGACGAGGTGTTCGAGATAAAGCACGCCGCCCTCTCGCGCGACGTTTTCGCCGCCGGCGCCGTCACCGCCGCGCGCTTCATCGCCGGCGTCCGCGCGCCCGGCATGTACGACATGGACGACGCCCTGGCGGAGGTCATGAAATAAGCTGCCGGAGGCAAGCACATGCAAAAGCTCTCGATCATCGTCCCCTGCTACAACGAGGAGGAGACGGTCGATATCTTCTACAACGAAACTTCCGCCGTGCTCGGCGGAATGAGCGATTTGGACTGGGAGTTCATCTTTGTCGACGACGGCTCGAAGGACGGGACCATACTCGCCCTCCGCCGTCTCGCGCAGGCGGACTCCCACGTCCGCTATCTCTCCTTTTCGCGCAACTTCGGCAAGGAGGCCGCCATGTACGCGGGGCTTCAGGCCGCCTGCGGCGACTTTGTCTCCATCATGGACGTCGATCTGCAGGACCCTCCCTCCATGCTGCCGGAGCTGCTCGCGTGCGTGCGCACGGAGGGCTATGACTGCGCCGCCGTCCGCCGCGTGACGCGCCGCGGCGAGCCGCGCATCCGCTCCTTCTTCGCGCGCATGTTCTACAAGCTGGTGAACAAGATCAGCCGCACGGAGATCGTGGACGGTGCGCGGGACTACCGCGTGATGACCCGCCGCATGGTGGACTCCATCCTTGAGATAACGGAGGTCAACCGTTTTTCCAAGGGCATCTTCTCCTGGGTGGGCTACAGCACGAAGTGGTTTGAGACGGAAAACGTCCAGCGCTCCGCCGGCAAGACCAAGTGGTCGTTCTTCAAGCTCCTGGTGTACGCGCTGGACGGCATGATTGCCTTTTCCACCGCGCCGCTGGCCGTCTCCTCCATCCTCGGGCTGCTCTTCTGTGTGATATCCTTCCTCGCTATCATCTTCGTCATCGTGCGCCAGCTCGTCTGGGGCGGCAGCGCCTTCGGCTGGCCCTCGCTGGTGTGCATCATCCTCTTCCTCACGGGTATCCAGCTCTTCTGCATCGGCATCCTCGGCCAGTACATCGCCAAGATACACATGGAAGTGAAGGACCGCCCCATCTACATCGTCCGCGAACGCGGCGGCGGCGATGAGAGCTGAACGCCGCGCGCCGGCGCATATCGCCGCTTTCCTGCTGCCCGCCGCGCTGCTGCTGGCGGTGTACGCCGCCATGGGCATGTGGCCCTTCGGGGACAAGACCATACTCGCCTCGGACATGGCCGATCAGTACGTGGAGTTTTTCTGCGCGCTGAAAAACGGCGATGTCTATTTTTCGTGGTCAAAGGCCCTCGGCAGCTCCTATATCGGCGTGTTCAGCTACTATGTCTC
>DVOV01000068.1 GCA_018713375.1 Candidatus Scatomorpha stercorigallinarum
ATACCTGAGCACGAGGGGGAGCGCCGAGCGCGTCTCCGCCGCGGCGGCCATCGCCCGCGGGCTGGCCGGGGACGGCGGGCTCTATGTGCCGGACGCGCTGCCCGCCATCAGCGCCGGGGAACTGCGCGAACTTTGCGCGCTGCCCTACCGCGAGCGGGTGGAGCGCGTCATTGCCCCGTTTTTGCCGGAGTTCACGGCGGAAGAGGTGAAGGCCCTCTGCGCCGCGGCGTATGGGGAGAACTTCGACACGCCGGAGACGGCGCCCGTACACTTCACGGATGAGCGCACAGGATTTTTGGAGCTCTGGCACGGGCCCACGGCGGCGTTCAAGGACATGGCGCTGCAGATGCTGCCGCGGCTGCTGGTGTCCTCGCTGAAAAAGTGCGGCGAGCGGCGCGGGGTGTGCATCCTCGTGGCCACCAGCGGCGACACGGGCAAGGCCGCGCTGGAAGGCTTTGCGGACGTGGAGGGCACGAAGATACTGGTGTTCTATCCCAACGGCGGCGTCTCCGACGTGCAGCGGCTGCAGATGGTCAGCCAGCGGGGCGCGAACGTGGGCGTCTGCGCCGTGGAGGGGAACTTCGACGACGCGCAGACGGGCGTCAAGCGCATTTTCTCCGACCGGGGATTCGCGAAAGCGCTCGACGGGCGCGGCTGGTTTTTGTCCTCTGCCAACTCCATCAACTGGGGGCGGCTGCTGCCGCAGATCGCTTATTATTTCTCCGCCTACTGCGAATTCGTCAACGCGGGGAAGGTGCAGCTGGGGGAGAAGCTGGACTTCTGCGTGCCGACGGGCAACTTCGGCAATATCCTCGCCGGCTGGCTGGCAAAGCGCATGGGGCTGCCCGTGGGCAGGCTCATCTGCGCCTCCAACGCCAACAACGTGCTCACGGACTTTATCAACACCGGCGTTTATGACAAGCGCCGCACCTTCCATGTGACGGATTCGCCGTCCATGGACATACTTGTGTCCAGCAACCTCGAGCGCCTGCTCTATCTGCTCACGGAGGACGCGGGGAAGGTGGCCGGCTGGATGGCGCAGCTCGCGGCCGAGGGGCGCTACGACGTGGGCGCGGAGCTGCGCGGGCGCATCGCGGAGGACTTTTCCGCCGGCTGGTGCGGCGACGCGGAGACGGAGGGCGAGATCGCCCGCATCTGGCGCGAATACGCTTACCTGATAGACACGCACACGGCCGTCGCCTCGCGCGTGCTGGCCGCCGCGCGCTCCGCCGGAGAGCAGGACGGCCCCTGCTGCGTGGTGTCCACGGCCAGCGCATATAAATTCTGCGCCGCCGTGCTCTCCGCCCTCGGCGAGCGGGCGGACGCGCCGGGCGTGGAGCTCATCGGGCGGCTGGAAAAGCTGACCGGCGTGGCCGCGCCGCGGCCGCTGGCGGCCCTGGCCGGGTGTGAAGAGCGCTTCACCGGCTGCGCGCGGCCGGAGGACATGCGCTCCGTGGTGGAGAGATTCCTGAGCTGACTATGTACATGGGCGGACATGCCGCCCATGCGTTCAGCCGTTCTTCGGGCGGAAGGTGGAGCAGCTGGTCTCGCCCGTGCTGCGGGCGCGCTTGCCGTCTACCTTGATGTGCTCGGCGGTGCAGCTGTCGGCCTCGCCGTGGAAGCTGCAGTTGGCGGCGTCGCAGCCGATGGTGGAGCCCTTGCCGTTATTATTACGCCTGTTGTTCTCGCTCATGCTTGAGCCTCCCTGTTCAGATTGGGCCGTGCCCATTGGTATTATCTGCGCCGGGAGGGGAAATTATTCGGAGGTGCGCTCAGTTTGGCGCTCTACGCTATAGGTGACCTGCACCTGTCGCTCGGCGGGGACAAGCCGATGGACGTTTTCGGCGGGCGGTGGCAGGGCTATGTGGAAAAACTGGAAAAAGGCTTCGCCGACCTGCGCGCAGAGGACGTCACCGTCCTCTGCGGCGACCTCTCCTGGGGCATGTCGATGGAGGCGGCGAGGGAGGACTTCCTCTTCATCTCCCGGCTGCCGGGGCGCAAGGTCGTCATCAAGGGCAATCACGACTACTGGTGGAGCACGGCGGCCAAGGCCTATAAGTTCTTTGATCAGAACGGCATAGACAACATCGAGATACTGAACAACAACTGCGTCCCCTACGGGGACACAGCCCTCTGCGGCACGCGCGGGTGGTTCTATGAGGAGGAGCGCGGCGGCGAGCACGACAGGAAGATCATGCTGCGCGAGGTGGGGCGGTTGGAGACCTCGCTCAAATGCGCCGGGGAGCGGGAAAAGCTCGTTTTCCTGCACTATCCGCCCAAGTACATGTCCTACGAATGCCCGGAGATACTGGAGATGCTGGAGCGCTACGGCGTGGAGCGCTGCTATTACGGCCACATCCACGGGCGCGGCATCGCCTCCGCCTTCGAGGGGAGGCTGGGCAATACAGAGTTCCGCCTGGTGTCCGCGGACGCGGTGGATTTCCGCCCGATGAGGGTATTGGCCTGAAATTAAGCGCCATACGGCCCTAAAAAGGCGAAAACAGCGTTGATTTTGCGCGGGTAATCTGCTATAATACCTGCGCTGCTTATAAAGCCCTATCAATATAGAAGGAGTTTGAGCCCCATGACAGTCAAGAACGTTGAAAAGAAAGAGAACAGCACGGCGATATTCCAGGTCGAGATCGACGCTGGCGCCTTTGAGAGCGCCGTCAACAGCGCCTACAAGCGCCTGAAGGGCCAGATATACGTCGCCGGCTTCCGCAAGGGCAAGGCCCCGCGCGCCGTCATCGAGGGCATGTACGGCCACGATATCTTCCACGAGGAGGCCGTGCAGATCCTGGCGCCGGACGCCTTCGAGCAGGCTGTCAAGGAGGCGGAGCTCGAGGCCGTGGGCGCGCCCGCCATCGCCGACTTCAACGTCGGTGAGGACGGCGGCGTCACCATCACCTTCAGCACCGAGATCTACCCCGAGGTCACCCTTGGCCAGTACCGCGGCCTGGAGGCCCCCTGGACCGAGCCCGGCGTGAGCGACGAGGAAGTCGACGCCGAGATCGAGCGCGCGCGCAAGAACGGCGCCCGCTATGTAGACGTGGACCGCCCCGTGCAGAAGGGCGACACCATAGTCTTCGACTTCGAGGGCTTTGTGGACGGCAAGCCCTTCGAGGGCGGCAAGGCTGAGGACTACAGCCTGGAGATCGGCTCCGGCATGTTCATCCCCGGCTTCGAGGACCAGCTGGTGGGCATGGAGGCCGAGAAGGACGGCGAGGTGCACGTCACCTTCCCCGAGCGCTACAGCGAGGAGCTGGCCGGCAAGGACGCCACCTTCAAGGTGAAGATCCACGCCGTGCGCGAGCCGCAGCTGCCCGAGCTGGACGACGAGTTCGCCAAGGACGTTTCCGAGTTCGACACCTTCGCCGAGTATAAGGACGATGTGCGCGCCAGGCTGCTGAAGAACGCCACCGAGCGCAGCGAGAGCGAGTTCCACTCCGAACTGCTGAACGCCGCGCTGGAGAACATGACCGCCGCCGTGCCCCAGAGCATGGTGGCCGAAAAGACCGACGAGTTCCTGCGCAACTACGCGGAGAACATGGGGCTGG
>DVOV01000069.1 GCA_018713375.1 Candidatus Scatomorpha stercorigallinarum
GTGCAGCAGATGCGGGCGATACCAAACGACTTCCTGGACGCCGCGCGCATAGACGGCGCGGGCATCTTCCAGGTCTACCGGCGCATCGCCCTGCCCATGTGCGCGCCGACCATCGCCACGCTGGCCGTGACGACCTTTATGGAGAGCTGGAACGACTACCTCTGGCCGCTGCTGATGCTCACCGACCGCAATAAAATGACCCTGCCCATCGCGCTCTCCACCCTCAACGGGCAGTACAACACCGAGTACAACGTGCTGATGGCGGGCAGCCTGATCTCGATGATACCTATCATCGTCATCTACCTCTGCGCGCAGAAGCAGTTCAAAAACGGCCTCATGGCCGGCGGGATAAAGGGGTAGTTATGGAACACTGCACTTTAAACATACCCTTCGATTCTTTTTACATCTCCACCCCAAAGGGGACCCCGGCGCACTTTTCGTGCTCCGGGGCCTCCGGCGGGTATGAGATACATATAGAGACCGGGTACGCCGGCGCCTACGGCCTCGGCGAGCGCTTCGACGCCGTGAACTACCTCGGCCGCGCGGCGGAGATCGCCGTGGAGGAAAAATTCTGCCGCCAGGGGGACAAAAGCTACTGCCCGATGCCCTTCTTCTGGACGGACGGCGGCCTCGGCCTCTGGCTGGACACGGCGCGCGTCACGCGCTTCAGCTTCGCGCAGGGGGAGATCGTGATAAACGTTCCCGTGAAGTGCGAGATCCACATTTTCACCGGGACGCCGCAGGAGATCGTCGCGGAGCACATGCGCTGCACGGGCGAGCCGCTCCTGCCGCCGGACTGGGTGTTCGAGCCCTGGATCTCCGCTAACCGCTGGGACAGCCGCGCCAAGCTGGAGGCCGCGCTCGACGAGGCGGAAGGGCGCGGCTTCCCCGTCGGCGTGGCTGTGGCCGAGGCCTGGAGCGACGAGGCGACGTTCTACACCTTCCATAGCGAAGGGCGCTGGCCGGACCCGGCGGGGATGATCGAGCGGCTGCACGCGCGCGGCGTGCATCTCCTGCTCTGGCAGATACCGGTCTACAAGCAGCTCGAGCCGCACGAGCCGCCGAACGGGCAGCTCGAGCGCGACTGGGCGGAGGCCGTAGAGCGCAGGCTGTGCGTGATGAACGCCGACGGCACGCCCTACAGGATACCGGCCGGGCACTGGTTCGCCGGCTCGCTGGTGCCGGACTTCACCAACCCCGAGACGGTCAAGAGCTGGTTCAGCAAGCGCCGCTACCTCACGGAGCTGGGCGTGGACGGCTTCAAGACCGACGGCGGGGAATTCATCCTCAGCGACGAGGCGCGATTTTTCGACGGCACGACGGGCGCGGAGGGGCGCAACCTCTATCCGCAGCTCTATACGAAGGCGTACACGGGCTTCCTTGAACCCGGGCAGGTCCTCTTCTCCCGCGCGGGATACACGGGCGCGCAGGCCACGCCCATGCTCTGGGCGGGCGACCAGCTCTCGGACTTCGGCGAGCTCAAGAGCCAGCTCAACGCGGGCCTGAGCGCCTCGGCGAGCGGGGTCATCTTCTGGGGCTTTGACATTGGCGGCTTTGCGGGAGAGCTGCCCTCGCCGGAGCTCTATATGCGCGCCACGCAGCTCGCCTGCTTCGCGCCCATCATGCAGTGGCACTCCGAGCCGGACGGCGGGCAGTTCAAGCTGCTGCAGCCGGGCATGGAGGGCAACAACGAGCGCAGCCCCTGGAACATTGAGCGGGCCTTCGGCCTTACGGGCTACGCGGAAAAAGTGCGCTCCTGGCACCTCCTGCGCATGGAGCTGCTGCCCTATATCCGCGCTCAGGCAAGGCTCTGCGTCGGGCGGCGCATGCCGCTCACGCGGGTGCTGGCCTACGCCTTCCCGGACGACGCTCGCTGCGCCGGCATCGGCGGCGAATACATGTTCGGCGAGCGGCTGCTCGTCGCCCCCGTCACTTCTCCGGGCGCCGCGCGCCGCGAGGTCTATCTCCCCGCGGGGGAGTGGTACGACTTTTACACCGGCGAGCGCTTCACCGGCGGGCAGGCCGTGGACGTCGGGTGCGCGGACACCATCCCCGTGTTCTCGCTGGGCGGGCGCTGGAGGGCAAATGAAGTTTGACGGCGTCATTTTCGACCTCGACGGCGTGCTCTGCCGCACGGACGAGCTGCACCTGGCGGCCTGGTGCGCGCTGGCGTCGCGGCTGGGCATAAAACTGCCGCCGGACGCCGCCGAGCGCACGCGCGGCGTGGGGCGCATGGAGAGCCTGGACATCGTGCTCGGCGAGCGCTCGCGCGGTTTTTCCCCGGCGCAGAAGCGCGCCCTGGCGGAGGAAAAAAACGCCCTCTACCGGCAGTACCTCCTGCGCCTGACGCCGGCGGACGCCGAGCCCGGCGCGCGCGAAACGCTCTCGGAGCTGCGCCGCCGGGGCGTGAAGCTGGCTGTCGCCTCCTCCAGCCGCAACGCGCCGCTCATCATCGAAAAGCTCGCCATGGCGCCGCTGCTGGACGCCGTCGTGGACGGCGGCATGGTCTCCCGCAGCAAGCCGGACCCGGAGGTGTTCCTCAAAGCCGCCGCCGCGCTGGGCCTCCCGCCCGCGCGCTGCGCCGTGGTGGAGGACGCCCAAAGCGGCCTTGAGGCCGCGCGCCGCGGCGGCTTCTGCGCGGTGGCGTACAGCCCGCACGCTCGGCCGCTGGACGCCGGCATACGGATAAGCTCGCTGCCCGCGCTGGCGGGCCTGCTGTAAACAAAAATCGGCCCCGGCTTTGAGCCGGGGCCGATTTTCCGCCGTCGGACGGTCATATCCGGCCATAGGCGAAGTTATCAACGCTGCGGTGCATGATGCTCTCGAGGGCGATGGGCGCGCCGATATACTTCTCATCGCGCCCGTCGGCGAGGAACTCATCGAGGAATTTTTTGCGCCCCGTGGTGTGCACGACGGGCACGCCGCTCAGGTCCGAGGCCTGGCGGATGATGTCGTAGCCCTGGCGCAGGTCGTCGGCGCTGGCGTAGTTGAGCAGGTTCGAGTTGTTGACGAAGCCCGTCACCTGCTGGCGGGCAAAGCCCTCCAGCTCGCCTTTGAGCTTGAGTATCTTCTCCGGCGACTCGGACATGGGGCGGAACACGTTGACGATGTCGTACACCTCCAGCGTCCCCGCCGGCAGGGCGGCGAAGTCCTGGTGGTAGCGCGCCAGGGAGAGCGCGCCGGCCTGGTCGCCGCCCACGTCGAACACCACCAGGTCCCAGTCCTGGTCGAAGGCGGAGGCCACGGCCGCCGGCATCACCGTCTGCGTGATGGCCTGGCCCACGAAGGTGGGCGAGACGACCTCCACGTGCCGGTCGCTGAGCATCTTGATGTGGTCGGACATGCGGAAATAGTCGTTTATGCGGTCGAGGTCGATGACCAGCGTGCGCCGGCCCTGTTCGCTGGAGCGCATGGCCATGTTCATGGCAATCTCCGTCTTGCCCGAGCAGTAGTTGCCGATGAGGATGATGACTTTCTTCACGTTGCGCCCTCCAAAACGCCCCGGCCGCGGCCCGATGCACGGGCCGCGGCCTTGTTCCTGTTTATATCACACGACCTGGGCCTTAATGAGGTTGGTGCTCCCCGCGCGGCCGATGGGCACGCCGGCGGTGATGACCACCATCTGCCCGCTCTGCACGGCCCCCTCCTTCAGCGCGCTCTGCACGCACATGGAGAAGAGGCGGTCGGTGGAATCGACATACCCGGCCAGCAGCGGCTGCACGCCCCAGGAGATGGCCAGCTGCCGCCGCGCGCGCTCCGTGGTGGTGAGGGCCACGATGGGGCAGGCCGGGCGGAAGCGGGCGATCATGCGCGCCGTGTGGCCCGTCTGCGTGGGGGTGAGGATGGCGTCGGCCTCCAGGTCCATGGCCGTCTGGCAGCAGGTGTGGGTGACGGCGTCGTTGATGGAGCGCCCGGGCGTGAACTCAAAGCGGCGGAAGCGGCCCCAGTAGTCCGTGGCCTGCTCGGCGGCGTTGATGGTGTCCACCATCGTCTGCACGGCCTCCACGGGGTGCTTGCCGGAGGCCGTCTCTCCGGAGAGCATGACGCAGCTGGTGCCGTCGAACACGGCGTTGGCCACGTCGGACACCTCGGCGCGCGTGGGCCGCGGGTTGCGGATCATGGAATCGAGCATCTGCGTGGCGGTAATGACGGGCTTGCCGGCCATGCTGGTCTCTTTTATCATGCGCTTTTGCAGTATCGGCACCTCATAGGCGGGGATCTCCACGCCCAGGTCGCCGCGGGCCACCATCAGCCCGTCGCTGGCGGCGATGATCTCCTCCAGGTTGTCCACGCCTTCGCGGTTCTCGATCTTGGAGATGATGCGGATGTGCTCGCCGCCGCACTCCCTGAGGCAGGCGCGGATGTCCTCCACGTCGCTGGCCTTGCGCACGAAGGAGGCGGCCACGAAGTCGAAGTCCTGCTCCGCGGCGAAGCGCAGGTCGTCGCGGTCCTTCTCCGTCAGGGAGGGCAGGTGGATGGAAACGCCGGGGATGTTGATGCTCTTGTTGTTGGAGAGCGTCCCGCCGCTGCGGACGGTGCAGGCAATGTCCTGCCCCTGTATCCCGTCCACCGTGAGCTCGATGAGGCCGTCGTCGATGAGCACGCGGCAGCCGCTCTCCAGCTCCTTGTGCAGGTCGGCGTAGGTGACGGAGACGATGCCGGCGTCGCCCGGCACGTCGCGGGTGGTGAGCGTGAACTTGTCGCCCTCGCGCAGGGTGACGGGGCCGTTTTCAAAGGTCTTTATGCGTATCTCGGGGCCTTTGGTGTCCAGGATGGTGGCCACGGCCGCGCCCAGCTCGTCGCGTATGCGGCGCACCTTGTTGAGCGTTGCCAGGTGGCTCTCGTGAGTGCCGTGGGAAAAGTTGAAGCGGGCGGCGTCCATGCCGGTGAGCATCAGGGCGCGCAGCATCTCCTCGTTGTCCACAGCCGGGCCCATGGTACAGATTATCTTGGTCTTTCTCAAGGGTGATCCCCCTCCACGTAACAGATGTACGGAATGTATTATACAATGTTTCCCGCTCACTTACAAGCCCAAGCTTGCCCGCGGCGGGGGGCCGGTCCCGCGGATCAGACTGTGAACTCCAGCCTCCCCAGCGCGCCGGCGCCGAGGGAATATTTGTCGAACACGAGCACGACCCGCCCTTCTCCGTCAAGGTAGAAATCCGCGCTGTCGCGCACCGCGGCGGCGATGTCCACATCCGTCCAGAGCATCACGCGGCTCTCCTCCGGCAGGGCGGCGAGGCCGCGCTCCACCGCGGCGGCGCACCTCTCCGGCCAGCCGGGCCCCAGCAGGTCCTCCAGCGAGAGCTCTGCGCCCGTGCGCACGTCGTAGTTATAATAGTGGAAGCTCGAATACACCGAAGCGCCGCTCTCCGTCTTGATAACGGCGAAGGAGAGGTAGTCGCCGCCGCTGTAGTACACCTCGTACCCGGCGGAGACGCGCACGGGGATGAAGCCGTCCGGGTCGCCGCCCGTGGCGACATAGGCCTCGTAATACTCCTCCGCGCGGCGCTCGCTCTCCGCCACTTCGGCCTCCACAGTCTCGCGGATGAGCGCGTTCACCTCCTGCGCCCAGGGCGCGGCGCCCTCCCCGGCCTCGATGGCCGGCAGGGCCACATCCACCTCGCTGGCGGCGTGCGTCTCGTGATAATCGGCCAAAGTGAGCACGCGGCAGAGCCCGCCCAGCACGGGCAGCTCGTACATGGCCGCGGCGAAGGTGGGCACGGTGT
>DVOV01000070.1 GCA_018713375.1 Candidatus Scatomorpha stercorigallinarum
AAGCACCCCGCCCCAAACTACGCAAAATCCGTCCGTGGGCGGGCTTTGCCCGCCCGGCGCATCTCGCACGCCCGCGCCTGCCAGCACGGGCGGCGTATTACCGTCCCATTTTGCCCCGCAAAATGGGACACTTTAGAAAAGCCTGTTGACTCAGAGGCACCCAACGCCGCAAGCATCGGAATGGCCGCCCGCATAGGGCGGACAAAATCGCCCCGGGGCTTTGCCTCGGGGCGATACCATATCTTGCGCCTCTGAGGCGCAACCGCGCCGCCGTGCGGCGCGAGGGGGAGCCTACGAGGGGGACAACGTCCCCCTCGTACTCACTCCGCGTGCGGAAAATTCCACCTGTAATGCGCCGACAGGCTGCGCAGCAGCACGGTGGCGGCGATGGCGGCGATGGAGGCCCAGGCCACGCCCGCCGCGCGGTACAGCGCCAGGAACACCAGCGCGCCCAGCAGCGAGGCCGTGGCGTAGACGTGCTTGATGAATATGTACGGCCGCTCGCCGGCTAGCACGTCGCGCAGCACGCCGCCGCCAACGCCCGTTACGACGCCCACGAACACCAGCAGGAAGGCACCCTCCTGCCCCACCTCCAGCGCGAGCGTCATGCCCGCCACGGTGAAGGCCCCCAGGCCCAGGCTGTCCGTCACCAGCATCGCCATCGCCCAGCCCTTGTGCCGGGCCAGGTCCAGCCTGTGTCGCCGCCCCACGATGAAGGTGATGATGGAGACGACGATGGCGATGATCGCATACACGGGATTGGAGAACGTGCGCGGCGGCGTGATGCCCAGCACCACGTCGCGCATGACGCCGCCGCCCACTGAGGTGATGAGCCCCAGCATGACGACGCCGAAGGCGTCCATCCCCTTGCGCATCCCCAGCGCGGCGCCGGAGATGGCGAAAGCCGGCATCCCCGTCAGTTCCAGGATGAATATCAGCGTGTCCAACGCTTATCACTCCCCGCCATGTTTTGCGCGGGAAGTATATCACTTTTGGGGCTTTATTTCAAGCCGAAAAAGGCCACGGCGATGGCGCCCGGGCCGCCGTGCGTGCCGATGACGGAGCCGATGGCCGTCACGGGCAGCTCCTCGGCGTGTGCGCGCCAGAGCTCGGCGTGGTCGGCGGCGTATTTTGTAAGCAGCGCGTCGGAAAGGCCTGTGTAGCCCAGCAGGTAGGGCATTGAGAAGTCTATGCCGTGCTTTTCCACGAGCTGGTTGAGCAGGTTGCCGCCGTTTTTCGAGCCGCGCGCCTTGCCCACAAGGGCGACGGCGCCGTCCCGGAGCGTGACGACCGGCTTGATGGACAGTACCCCGCCGGCAAAGGCCGCCGCCGCCGAGATGCGCCCGCCGCGCTTGAGATACTCCAGCGTGTCCAGCAGCGCGAGCACGCACACGTCGCCCCGCTCCGCCTCGATGCGCCCGGCGAGCTCCGCGGCGGAAAGCCCCTCCGCCGCCAGCTGCGCGGCCCGGCGCACGATCACCTGTTCGCCGATGGAGGCGCTCAGGCTGTCCACCACGCGCACACGGTCCCCAAAAGTCTCTGCGGCGATGACGGCGCTCTGATAAGTGCCGGAGAGCGCGGAAGAGATGGTGATGGCCACCACCTCGCCGGCCTCCTCCAGCGCGGAGGCGAAGGCCGCCTCGAACTCCGCCGGCGAAGGCTGGCTGGTGGTGGGCAGCACGTCGCTCTCCACCAGCTTTTCATAAAACTGATGCGGCGTGATGTCCACGCCGTCTATGTACTCCTCGTCGCCAAAGCGTGTGCGCAGATGCACGATGTCTATGCCGAGCCCCGCGGCCTCGGCGGCAGTGAAGTCCGCAGTGGAATCCGTGATGATCTTTACCATGTCCAGACCTCCGTATCATTTGTTGAGCAGTCAACGAATGATACACCCTACAGCGCGTCCTGTCAAGGGGCAAACGCGCCGCCGGCGCTTTATGGGCAGTAGGGCCTGAGCTCATGATGGCGCCGCGCCATGTCGAAGAGCTCGATGTGCGGCTCTCCTTCAATGTAGAGCCAGCGCTCGACGGACGTGCTCTCGAAGGCGAACAGCCGCTCGCAGCCGAGATGCGTGTAGCGCTCGAAGGAGCCTGGATAGAGCGAGCGATAGGCCTCGCAGAACCATGGACAGCCTGCCGGACGTCCCATTTCGCGGCAGACGCCCTCGAGCTGTATGTTCCCCTCGCAGAGCGCGGCGCGCGGCTCGGCCAGGAGCTGGGCGTATTTGCGCATGGCGCAGTCGGTCTGGAAATACAGTACCCCTTCAAGCTGCACCACGCTCATCATGCGCGAGCTGACGCCGCCGCCGGCGCGCGCCGTGGAGAGGACCATCTTCCTCCCGGGGCCGAACTCCTGCCAGAAAGCGGCGAGCGCTTCTTCAAACATCTCCCGCACCTCCTCTTTCAATATGGTAACATTATAGCGTGGCAGGCGGAGTTTTTCAACGCCGGGGACGTACATTGGCGGTTCATGGACGTCGGGGCTTGATTTTGAGGCTTAAATAGGGTATCCTTGAAGGACAGGGAGTGGTGAAACCATGTATGAAGACAAGTTTCGGGAGTTCAGCGCGCTGGTCGCGCGGGCGGACAAGGCCCTGCTGAAGGCGAAGGCCGAGTATGTCAAGCCCTTCGGCCTGCGCGGGGTGCATGTCTCCTGCCTGCTCGCCCTGCTGAACGCCGCCGGGGGCCTGACGGCCAGCGAGCTCTCCGAGCGCTGCGGCGTGGACCGCGCGCAGATATCCCGCGTGGTGTCCGAGCTCACGGAGCGGGGCCTGGTCTGCGGCACGGCGGACGGCGGACGGCGGCGCTACCGCGGCAGCCTCTGCCTGACGGAAGAGGGCAAGAAGACGGCGGCGGCCATGCTCGGCATCGTCGATGAAAAGCTCGAACTGGTGGCCGCCGGGCTCGACGCGAAGGAGCTGGAGATCTTTTATTCCGTCTTTGGCGCCATCGTCGAGCGGCTGGAGAACATCTGAGCGGGCACGCAATGGGCAGGCTTTTAAAGTTACTGTTTTCCCGGCTGGCCATCGTCGCCGCGCTGATGCTGGTGCAGGTGGGCGTGCTGGTGGCAGCGCTGGTCTATTTCGGCTCCAGCTACGCCTATTTCCAGGCCGTCAGCGTGGCGCTCTCCATCGTCGCCATCATCTACATCATCAACCAGAACATCAGCCCGGCGTACAAGATCGCCTGGATACTGCCGATCGCCTTTTTGCCGGTGTTCGGCATCCCACTCTACATCCTCTTCGCCAAGAAGCCGCTGCCGGAGCACAAAAAGCAGCGGCTGCTTAGCATGCTCCGCCGCTATGGCGAGGCCATGCGCTACGTACACAGCGACAGCGTGGAGCTCGCACGCGAGGACGTGGACGCCGCCATGCAGTCGCGCTATCTGGAGCGCTCGGCGTTCGCGAGCGTATTCACGGGGACGGACACGGAGTTTTGCTCCCCCGGAGAGCGGCTCTATGAGGCCATGCTGGACAAGCTGCGCGGGGCCAAGCGCTACATCTTCATGGAGTACTACATCATCGAGCCCGGCGTGATGTGGGACAGCATACTGGAGATACTCAAGCAGAAGGTGCTCGAGGGCGTGGACGTGCGGCTGATGTACGATGACATGGGCTGCATCATCACGCTCCCGCGCAACTACCGCCGGCAGATGGAGCGCCTGGGCATCAAGTGCTGCACCTTCCACCGCCTGCAGCCGGTGCTGACGGGCACCATCAACAACCGCGACCACCGCAAGATCTGCGTCATCGACGGCGAATACGCCTTCACCGGCGGCGTCAACCTGGCGGACGAGTACATCAACCGCGTCGTGCGCTTCGGACACTGGCTCGACTGCGGTGTGATGCTGCACGGCCCGGCGGCCTATTCCTTCACGCTGATGTACCTCGCCATGTGGGACGACCTGCGCAACATGGAGGACGACCCGGAGGAGTTCCTGCCTGCGGAGGGCGCTTTCGCCGGCGTGCAGGGCCAGGGCTACGTCCAGCCCTACACGGACTCGCCGATGGACGAGGAGCTGGTGGGCGAGACGGCCTACATCAACATGCTCTCGCGCGCCAAGCGCAGCGTTTACATCTGCACGCCCTACCTGGTCATCGGCAGCGAGCTCAGCCGCGCGCTGGAGAGCGCCGCCAAAGGCGGCGTGGACGTGCGCATGATCGTCCCCGGCGTGCCGGACAAATGGTTCGTCTACGCCGTCACGCGCTCGTATTACGGCCAGCTGCTGCGCGCGGGCGTGAGGATATACGAGTACACGCCCGGCTTCATCCACAGCAAGACCATGGTCTGCGACGGGGAGTACGGCATCTGCGGCACCATCAACCTCGACTACCGCAGTCTCTACCTTCACCACGAGTGCGCGGTGTGGATGTTCCGCGCCCGCGCCGTGGAGCAGATGTCGCGCGTCTTTGACGAGACGCTCGCGCGCAGCGCCGAGGTCACGCTCGACGCCGTGCGCCGCCGCGCCTGGTACCGGAAGATCGTGCAGAGCCTGCTGCGAGTGTTCGCCCCCCTCCTCTAAGCGGCCAACGGCCGCGGGTATTTGCCTGCGGCCCGCCCGCAGGCGGGGGGGATGCAAGGACTTTAGGTCCCTGCGACCCATTCCTGAGAGGTTTCTTTTGCTTGCGCCAAAAGAAACCCCTCAGACTCCAAAGAAAAGCGCTTTGGTGCTTGTCGGCAGGTAAAATCTGCCCGACAGTTCGGGCGGTAACTGATTTTTGGGTGGTCATCCCTGTGTCGGATGGCTTTGCACACCGCCGACCGCGGTTGGCTTCGCTTACGCTCGCGCCGCTGACATGTTGATGATCGGTAGTGCCGCGAGCGAAGCGAAGCAATGCACGGTCGGCGATGCAGGAAACTCATTCGACAACGGGATGAGCGCTCTGGACAACTGAAAACCCGTAAAAACACGCAAAAAACGCTCCGACTACCGCCGGAGCGTTTTTCTTTGGGGCGCCACACCCGTTTCTTTGGGCAAGACCAAAGAAATGGGGTGGCACTGGCCCCCTCGCGGGGGCCTTTCGTCAGTGAGGCGCGCGGCGCATCTGCCTCCTTACCGCAGCCTGGCGGCGTCTGCTTCAGGTCGCGGGCCTGGAGGCCAGATATCCCTCCAGGAGGAGGGCGGCGGCGAGGGCGTCTACGGTTTTTTTGTGTTTGCGCTCGCGCTTGCCGTTGGCATGGAGGATGGCGTGGGCTTCCACGCTGCTGCGCCGCTCGTCCCAGAGTATGGGGCGCAGGCCGCACTGCCGCTCGATGAGCTCCGCCAGGGCGCGGCTTTTTTCCGCGCGCGGGCCCTCCGTGCCGTCCATATTTTTCGGCAGGCCGAGCACCACCGTGCCCACCTCCCGCTTTTCGCACTCGCCGGCGATGCGCTCCGCCAGGCGCTGGGGGTCGTATTCCTCGACGGTGAAGGCGTCGCCGACGAGGGTGTTCGTAAGGTCGGAAAAGGCGAAGCCCGTGCGCCGGTCGCCGTAGTCTATAGCCATTACCCTCATGCGCTCACCTCAGCCCGAAGCACGCGCGCACGGCGCCGGACATGTAGAGCGAGCCGACGGAGCAGACCGCGCCGTCCGGCCCGGCGAGGGCCTTCGCGGCCTCCACGGCCTCCGGCACGCTGGAGCAGACCTCCGCGTGCAGCCCGCGGCGCATAATCTCCGCGCCCAGTTCGGCGGCGGGCAGGGCGCGCGGCGAATCCGGCGTGACGCAGACGAAGCCCTCCGCGACGGTGGAGAGCGTGTCCAGCATGGCGCGCCAGTCCTTGTCGGCGAGGACGCCCATCAGTATCACGCACTGCCCGCCGGGCATGTAGCGGCGTATGGCCTCCGCCGTGGCGGCGACGCACTGGGGGTTGTGGCCGCCGTCCACCACGAAGAGCGGGGCGCGCTCGACGAGCTCGAACCGCGCCGGCCAGACGGCGGCGGCAAGGCCCTTACGCACTCCCTCCGCGGGCAGGTCCCAGCCGGAGCGGCGGAGGGTATCGAGTGCCGTGAGCGCCACGGCGGCGTTTTTCAGCTGGTGCGCGCCGAGCAGGCGGATGGAGTACTCCTCGCCCTCGAAGCGGAAGCGCTGGCCCTCGACGGAGTCCGAGAGCGGCTCGAGCAGGGAGAAGTCCGCGCGCGTGAGCGCGGTGCCCGTCCGCTCCGCCGCCGCGCGCAGCACGGCGTACACGTTATCCGGCAGATCGTAGCAGACGGCGCGGCCGCCCTTGAAGATGCCGGCCTTTTCGGCGGCGATGGCCTCGACGGTGTCCCCGAGGACGGCGGTGTGGTCGAGCCCGATGTTGGCGATGACGGCGCAGTCCGGGCGGGGGATGGCGTTGGTGGCGTCCAGCCGGCCGCCCAGGCCCACCTCCAGCACGGCTATGTCCGCGCCGCGGCGGGCGAACCAGAGCAGGGCCGCGGCCGTCAGCAGCTCGAACTCCGTGCAGGGCTCGGCCATCCCCTCCGCCGCGGCGGCGAGTGAGGTGACCGCCCCGGCGAGCTCCGCGTCCGTTATCTCCGCGCCGTCCAGCCTCATGCGCTCGTTCACGCGCAGGAGGTGGGGCGAGGTGTAGAGCCCCGTGCGGTATCCCGCGGCGCTGAGCGCGGCGGCGATCATCACGCTGGTGGAGCCCTTGCCGTTGGTGCCGGCCACGTGTACGAAGCGCAGGGCGCGCTCCGGGTGGCCAAGGCGCGCGAGCAGCTCCTCAATGCGCCCCAGCCCCGGCTTCATGCCCAGGCTGGCGACGCCGCCGATGTATCCCAAAGCCTGCTGATAGTCCATAAACACACTCCAATGTACATAAAAGGTCTTGCGGCACAGATATTATAGTTTTTCGCGCGGCGGAAGTCAACCGCGCGCCGTGCCTTACAAAAATGTCACATTCCGTGGGGAAAATGTAAGGTAAATGAATGGATTCGCCGCGCGGCTTTTGCTATCATGTATCCGCAAGCAAAAAACAGGAGGGTCCCATATGTCACTTCTCGAAGTAAGGGAACTTAAAAAAGTATACACCACCCGCTTCGGCGGCGCGCAGGTGCAGGCCCTGCGGAACGTCAGCTTCTCCGTGGAGGAGGGCGAGTACGCCGCGATAATGGGCGAGAGCGGCTCCGGCAAGACCACGCTGCTGAACATCCTCGCCGCGCTCGACCGGCCCACGGCCGGGAGCGTGCTGCTCGACGGGCGGGACATCACCACGATTTCCGAGAGGGAGCTCTCCGCCTTCCGGCGCGACAACCTCGGCTTCGTGTTCCAGGATTTCAACCTACTCGACACCTTCACGCTCAGGGACAACATCTTCCTGCCGCTCGTCCTCGCCGGGAAGCCATACGAGGAGATGAGCGGGAGGATAGGCCCCCTCGCGGTGAAATTGGGCATACAGGACCTGCTGGGGAAGTACCCCTACGAGGTCTCCGGCGGCGAGAAGCAGCGCGCCGCCGTGGCCCGCGCGCTGATAACGCAGCCGCGGCTGATACTGGCCGACGAGCCCACCGGCGCGCTCGATTCCCGCGCGACGGACGCGCTGCTGAACATGTTCGGCGCGATAAACGACGAGGGGCAGACCATACTCATGGTCACGCACTCGGTAAAGGCGGCCTCGCACGCCAAGCGCGTGCTCTTCCTGCGCGACGGCGAGGTGTTCCACCAGCTCTACCGCGGCACGCAGACGGCCGAGCAGATGTTCGCGCACATCTCCGACGCGCTGACGGTCATAGCACAGGGCGGTGAGCTCGATGCGTAAGCTCTCCTTCTTCCCGAAGCTCGCCGCGCAGAGCATAAAGAACAACCGCCGCTTCTATGTCCCGTATATACTCACCGTTATCGGCACAACAGCGGCGTTTTATATCCTCTCCGCCCTCTTTTTCGACCCGGGACGCTATGAGCTGGCCGAGAACACGACCAACGGCGCGGCCTATGTCCAGAGCTTCATGATGATAGGGATGCTCTTCCTTGGGATTTTCTCCTTCATCTTCCTCATATATACCAACAGCTTCCTGATGAAGCGCCGCCAGAAGGAGATAGGGCTCTACAACGTCCTCGGCATGGGGAAGGGCAACATAGCGGCCATACTCTTCTTCGAGGCGCTCTACGTCGTGATACTCGGCGTGGGCGGCGGCCTCGCCGCGGGCATACTGCTGCACAAGCTGTGCACGCTGATACTCTACCGGCTGATACACTTCCCCGCGCCGTTCGGCATATCCGTCCAGAGCGCGGCCGTGGCGCTGACGGCGCTGATATTCACCTGCCTGCTCGCGCTCACGCTGCTGCTGAACCTCGCCCGCGTGGGCCGCTCGCGCCCGGTGGAGCTGCTGCGCGGCGGCGAGGTGGGCGAAAAGGAGCCGAAGGCGAACTGGTTCCTCACGGCGCTCGGCGTCATATCGCTCGGCCTGGGGTATTTCATCGCCGTCTGGACGAAGGACGGGGCGATGGCCGTGGCGCTCTATTTCATCGCGGTCTTCCTCGTCGTTATAGGCACGTACTGCCTGTTCACCTCGGTGTCCATCGCCGTGCTGAAGGCGCTGAGGGCCAACAAGCGCTATTACTACAAGGCGAGGCACTTCATAACCGTCTCCGGCATGCTCTACCGCATGAAGCGCAACGCCGCGGGGCTGGCGAACATCTGCATCATCTCCACCATGGTCATGGTCATGATAAGCGGCACGCTCAGCCTGTATGTCGGCTGCGACGATATAGTGAACCTAAGCGCGCCTACGGACATAGTCGCGCAGGGGCGGCACTACTACCATTACACCGAGAGCGAGAGCACGCCCGAGGAGCGCGAGCCCATAAACCCTGACGCGCTGGACACCTACGTCCGGGAGCTGTTCGCGGAGGCAAGGGCCGAGCCGACGAGCGGATATCAGGTGGAGTATCTTGAAATTTCGCTCGAGATGCCCCGGGAGGGCTATGACGGGCTTTGGGTGTCACCGACCGTCTACTTCGTCACGGCCGACACCTACGCCGCCATAACCGGCGAGGAGGCGCCGCAGCTCGCGCCGGGAGAATATCTGCTCTACTCGAACAACCAGTACTCCGACTATTTTACCGGAGGCTTCCGCTATTTGATAAGCAGCGAGGCTAATGGGATGGATTACAGCGACCCGGCTAATTATGAGTTCAGCCGCGAATACAATATGGTCGGCGAGTGCAAAAACATCGCCAACGAGCTCATACGCAGCCAGGCGGGTGTTTCAGCCGGTGATGACGCGGTTAACATCATTGTCGTGGACGGCACTGACACACTCAACGAAATCGGCACGGACAGCCGCCACGGCGAGTACTACTGGGAGGGGCGCTACGATTTCGCCCAACTCAGCGATGAGGAACAGAACGCGCTCGACGAGGAGCTGTGGAGCAATGGGATATTCGACTTCGCCGCCGCAGGCTGCGGCTATGTTGGTTATTTCAACACCACTACACGCGTAGACATCGAAAGAGACACCTTTGGCCTCACCGGCGGCTTCCTCTTCCTCGGCATCTTCCTTGGGGCGGTGTTCCTGATGGCCATGGTGCTGATAATGTACTACAAGCAGGTCTCCGAGGGCTATGAGGACCAGCGCAGGTTCGTCATCATGCGGCAGGTGGGCCTCTCCGAGCAGGAGACGCGCCGCGCGATACACAGCCAGATCCTCACGGTGTTCTTCCTGCCCATAGTCGTGGCGGCGGTTCACATTGCATTTGACTTCAACCTTGTGGTGCAGCTCCTGAGCCTGTTCCAGCTCGTAAATGTGCGCCTGACCGCGCTCTGCACCCTCGGCACGCTTGGCGTTTTCTGCGCCGTGTATGCGGTGATTTACCTGATAACCGCGCGGAGCTACTCGAAGATCGTCGAATCCGGCGCCAGGGTGGATATACAGTAAGCGGCCAACGGCCGCGGGTATTTGCCTGCGGCCTGGTCTACGGTGGAGTTTGCAGAAACTTATAACAGAAAAGCCGGGGAGC
>DVOV01000071.1 GCA_018713375.1 Candidatus Scatomorpha stercorigallinarum
AAAACCGCTGTAAACCATCAAAAAACGGCTTACAGCGGTCATTTTTGGCACCCCCGGCTGGGTTCGAACCAGTGGCCTGTCGCTTAGGAGGCGACCGCTCTATCCAACTGAGCTACGGGGGCATATACAGAAAATATTCAATTTTGCAGGGCTCCAGGATTCGAACGATTCGATTTTTAGGAGGCGGACCCTCTATCCTGGTGAGGTACGGGGGCATTTTGCGCCGGTGGGACGTTTGCCCCGCGCAGGCTATGATATTTTACTCCATCGGGCCGGGGTTGTCAATACAGGAACGGGCGTTTTTCGCGCCGGCGGCGCGGCGGGTCGCTCTCCATGTCCACCAGGATGATGTCCCCACCCAGGCGCGAGATCTTCCCCCAGGGGATGACGTAGTCGTCCTCGCGCCCCAGCAGGCCGCCGGCGCGCCCCTGGCCGGGCACGATGAGCGCGAGCAGCCTGCCCTCCGCCGGGTCGTACTCCGCGTCGCAGACATAGCCCAGACGCGCGCCCGTGCGCAGGTCGATGACCTCCTTGTTCCGCAGCTCAGAAAACAGGCATGACATGCTCCACCCCTCCCGAGGAAGGATATGCCGCGGCGCGGCGGAGTATGCGCAAAAGAAAAGAGCCGCCCGCGGGCGGCTCTTTTTATATCGGTCAGCGCTTATTTGTTCTCAGCGGCCTTCTGGGCCAGCTCCTGGGCCTTGCGCATCTTGATGATCTGGCAGACAGACTCGATGCGGGTCTTGAGGCTCTCGGGGCTGTAGTCACGGTCATCCCAGAAGTCGGCCTCGATGTAGTAAGAGGGCACGCCGGTCTTCTCGGTGACCATCTTGGCCATGATCTTCTGCTGGGCGCCGAGCCAGCGGTCGAAGTCGAAGAAGCCGAGGATCATGCCGTCGGGGTGGCAGATCTCTATCTTCTCGCACATGGCGTCGGCCTCGTTCTTGAGGTTCATGCACATGCCGTTGCGGGACCAGTTCTCGGCGGCGCTCATCCAGGGGTCGTCCTTGTAGCGGACGGGGCTCATCTCGAGCTTGGAGTGGGTGAGGGCGCTGGAGAAGGCGGTGATGACGCCGTTGTCGCGGAAGTACTTGCCGACCCATGGCACGCAGAAGGGCAGGTTGTAGAAGCCGACCTTCGGGGTGTCCTTCGGCATGACGCCTTCGCCGGCCTTGATGGCGGCGCGGACTTCCTTGGTCAGGGTGTCGATGGCGTCCTCAAGGTACTTGAAGCCGGTGTTGAAGGGGACGGTCAGGCACTGCTGCAGCATGGTCAGGGTCTCGCCGCCGACGACGGGCGGGTTGGCGTTGGTGCACAGCTGGGTGAGCATCTCGGCCTTGAAGCCCATGCGGCCGCATTCCTTGTTGGCCTTGGCCAGGTCTTCGTCGGTGATGGTGACGCCGCAGTTCTCCTCGATGGCCTTGACGCCGAGCTTCATCTGGTCGCTCATGAACTTCAGGCGCTCGTCCATCAGGTCCTCGCGCTCGGAGAAGTCGGCATCGTGCGGGACGCGGGAGACGTGGTACTTCCACTTCTTGCCGGTGATGCCCTGGATCATCTCGTCGGTCTTGGGGCCCTCGTCGCAGTTGAAGCCCCAGCTCCAGATGAGGTCGGGGGCGGCGATGGTGCCGGTGACGTAGGCGCCGAGGCGCATCTTGTTCAGCGGGCAGTGGCGGCAGCCGTAGGTGAAGCCGTACTCCTCAGCGACGGTGAGGAAGGGGGCGGCGGCGTGGAAGAAGGAGTTGAGGGTGTTGACCATCAGCAGGTCGGGGAAGCCGATGAAGATCTTGTCCCCGCCGGCGTACTTGGCGGCATAGTAGTAGTTGGCGATGGCGGGCAGGATGCCGTAGAGGATCTTGACGCCGCTCTCCTTCATCTCCGTGGTGTGGACGATGTCGGCCAGCTCGCGTAGATAGGCGCCGAGCATCTTGCGGACGCCCAGGTACTTGAGGTCCCAGTTCTGGGGCAGGTACACGTCGAGGGCGTACTCGATCTTGTCGTCGGTGAGCTTGCAGCGCTCGGCGGTCTCCAGCCAGCGGGGGAGGAAGGCTTCGAGCTCCTCGCCCTCGAAAGCGGCGAGCTCAAGCAGTTCGCGGTTTACATCTCTAGCCATTATTTTGCCTCCTTAATACTGTCAACAAAGCTCTCGAGCCTGGTGGTGAGCGGAGCCATGGCCTCGCGGGAGTACTCGTAGGAGCTCTCCAGCTTCATGATGGGCACATTGATCTCCTTGATCCACTTGGCGATGCAGGTGTATTCCATGTCGTAGATCTCGTCGAAGGAGAGCTGATACCAGAGCACGCCGTCGATGCGGTACTCCTCGATGAGCTTCTTGAGGTGCTCGAAGCGGGTCTCCCAGGCGGGCTGGAAGATGCACTGCGGCACCTTGTCGTCGTAGATGGCCTTCGCATAGGCCTCGACCACGTCGCCCTCGGTGCTGATGTCGTTGTGGAACGGGCGGATGCACTCGTCCAGGAACTCGCAGACGATGGAGCCGCCCGCGCTCTCGATGATGCTGGGGACGACATAGTCGCCGGCGGCGACGCCGCGGCCCATGATGAGGATGCGCGGGGCGTCCTTCGCGTGGGCGCCGGGGGCGTTCTCCAGCTCGGCGTAGATCTGCTTGAGGGCCTCGATGCTGGTGTCGTAATCGACGCGCAGCGTGTAGTGGTTCAGGCGGATGAAGTCGCTGAAGGTGATGGGCGGGTTGTCCTTCTTGCGCAGGTCGTCGATCTTGCGCAGCCAGGCGTTGATCTCGTTGGTCTTGGCATAGGCGGCGCGGATGGCGTCGTCGTCGATGGCGTGGCCGACGAGCTCCTCGAGCATCTTGCGGAAGTCGCGCAGCTCCTTGCGGTAGTACTCGCGGGAGATCTCGACGGTGTAGTCCGCGGGGACGCCGACCTTGTACACGGGCAGGCCCTTGTACTCCAGGACCTCGCACATACGGCCGTAGTGGCTGTCATGCTGCTGGATGACGATCTTGTCGGAAATGGGCATGACGGCGTCCAGGCCCAGCAGGTAGTTGCCGACCATGGAGGCGGCCAGCGGGTTCATGAAGCGGAGCATGTAGTCGAGCGTGGCCTCGGGGGGCTGGGGATCGCCGCC
>DVOV01000072.1 GCA_018713375.1 Candidatus Scatomorpha stercorigallinarum
TTGGGGGAAACCCTCGCCGGGGGTTTCCCCCAAACTGCGTTTGGATGCAGTGGGCTGTGCCCTGCTCTACGGCGAGGTTCGCAAAGACTTATAAGTGGGAAATCCGCTCAGCTCCCGCTTCGCGGCTTTCACTCTACACAACGTGCGCCAGCCAGCGCCCGTCAGAGCAAAAGCCGCAGGGCGGCAGCCCTGCGGCTTTTTTGCTTGAACGTCTGCGAAAACCTACCGTAGACCAGGCCGCAGGCAACTGCATCCAAACTTAGTTTGGCGCAGCCTGGCGCAAGGCGGTGACGAGGCGGCCGGCGGTATCGGCCAGCTGCTCGGGCAGCCCGGCGCTGCCCGCGGCAGTCTCGATGACGATCTCGCTGCGCTCCGCGCTGGGCGAGATGCGCAGTGTGCAGCCGTCCCTCCTGAGCACCACGCCGTCGTCCAGCTCCGCGCCCGCCTCCATCAGGCATCCGGACACCGCCCGCATCAGCCCCGCGCGGTCGCGGCAGGGCACGCGGCGCTCCGCGCGGTATTCGCCCTCCAGCGGCGCGCGAGCTCCCTCCTTATCGCCATCCGCCGGCGCGGCCGGCGCGCACTCCGGCGGCGTAACCAGCTTCAGCCTCCCCTCCAGCGCGTCCAGGCAGCAGCGGTAGTACGCCTCCGGCGTGCCCACATCGCACCAGTAGCCCTCCATTTTCACCCCGCGCACGCCCTCGCCGCGCTCCAGCAGCAGCGGGAACAGGTCGCGCGCAAAGTCGAACTCCCGCCCCTCCGGCACCAGCTCCATCGCCCGCGGCGACACCGCGTAGATGCCCGTGTTGACGAGGTCGGTGACCACTTTCTGCCAGCCGGGCTTTTCGATGAAGCAGCGCACGTCGCCCTTCGCGTCCGGCACCACCAGCCCGTAGCGCAGCGGGTCGCGGCACTCGCAGAGGGCGATGGTGACGGCCGCGCCGCCGCGCCGGTGCTCACGCATGAGCGCCGTGAGGTCGAAGTCGCAGGCCGCGTCACCGCTGAGGACGAGGATATCCTCGCCGGCAGTAAATGACGCGCAGTTTTTGACGCTCCCGGCCGTGCCCAGCGGCTCCTGTTCGATGAACCAGTGCAGGCGCACGCCCAGGCGCGAGCCGTCGCCGAAGTGGGCGAGGATGGGCGCGGGGTTATAGCGCAGCGTGGCGGCGATGTCGGTGACGCCGTGCTTGCGCAGCAGTTCTATGACCCGCTCCATGAGCGGTTTTCCGATGAGCGGGACCATGGGCTTGGGCAGCTCGCCCGTGACGGCCTTCAGCCGCCGCCCTTCCCCGCCGGCCATGATAACAGCTTTCATGGCCATAGTATGTGCCCCGCCGTGCGCGCATTATTTTGCAAATTTCCTCCAAACTGCGTTTGGATGCGGTTGCCTGCGGCCCGCCCGCAGGCGGGGGATTCAGGGACTTTAGGTCCCTGCGACCCAATACTGAGAGATTTCTTTTGCTTGCGCCAAAAGAAACCCCTCAGACTCCAAAGAAAAGCGCTTTTGGTGCGTGTCGATACGTAAAATCTGCCCGTCAGTTCGGGTGATGACTGACTTTCAGGTGGTCATCCCGTAGTCGGATAGCCTTGCACAACGCCGACCGCGGTTGGCTTCGCTTACGCTCGCGCCGCTAACGGGATCATGATCGGCAGTGCCGCGGCCGCAGGGAGCAACGCACGGTCAGCCAAGCTGCGCTTGGATGCAGAGAAGCGCGCCTCACCAACGGATGACCTCCGTCAGTGGGGCGCGCAGCGCAATTGACTCCAGGCGCAGCCTGGTCTTTGGGCAAGACCAAAGAAATGGGGTGGCAAGGGGGTCGCAGGGACATCCGTCCCTGCACCCCCTCCCTGCGGGCGGGCCGCAGGCAATTGCCCCCGGCCGCTGGCCGGTCATTCAAGCAGGCTCATGATGCCCTCCTCGGCTATCTGGCCGCGGATGGCGTCGAGCTCGGAGCCGATGATCTCGTCCAGCACGCGCATCCCCAGCAGCTCCACGGGGGCCTTGTCGTCAGTGAGGATGTAGTCCCCGCCGCCGGCGGGGGCGAGAGCATCGTCCACGCGCCGCATGATGGCGCGGTAGCCCTCGTCCTCAAGCTGCGGGTAACGGCTCTCGAAGCGCGCGAGCGCCTCGGCGTCCGCGCTGGCGAAGAGCTCCATGTTGCTGCCGCCGCTCACGCGCACGGTGTAGACATGGGGGAACACGCTGGCGATGGTGTCGATGAGGTATTCGTTCATGGAGCCCTCGCTCTCCGAGCGCATGGACATGTTCACCACCATCACGCCGCCGGGCGCAAGGTGCTCGCGCACCTCCGTGAAGAACTCCACGCTGCTCATCTGGAAGGGTATCGTGATGTCCTGATAGGCGTCCACCATGATGACGTCATAGGTGTCCCCGCTGGCGGTGAGCCACGCGCGGCCGTCGCCGACGATGGCCTCCACCTCCTCCGGCAGGTCAAAATACTCCCGGGAGATGTCCACGATCTTCTCGTCTATCTCCACGCCCGTCACCTGGCAGCCGGGGAAATATTCCAGGCACTGCTCGGCGAAGGTGCCCGTGCCGAGGCCGAGGATGAGCACGTCCTCCGCCTTCTCCGCCATCAGCGGGGCGGCCAGGGCGTAGTCGTAGTACATGCCCGTCATGCTGCCGGACTTCACCTTGATGGACTGCACGCCGAAGGCCACGTTGGTGGAGAGGGCGATGCGCCGCTCGTCCTCCGTCACCTGTAAATAATTGTAGATGCTCTCGTCCTCGAGCACGATATCGTCGCCCTCCCAGAAGGCGAAGGAGTAGTTCATGGGCGTGAATACGAGCGCCGTAATGACAAGGGCGCAGGCTGCGCCGCGCCCTATCCACCGACGGCGGGAGATAAAGAAAGCCAGCGATATGACGGCCAGTATGGCGGCGAAGATGAGGAAGGTGCGCGCCGTGCCCACGGCGGGGATGGTGACGAAGGTGGGCAGGAAGGTGCCGATGATGCTGCCGATGGTGTTCAGCGCCTCCAGCTCGCCGAGCGTCTTGCCGTTGTCATCCAGGCTCTCGGTGGTGTATTTCATCAGCGAGGGCGTGACCGTGCCCAGCAGCATCAGCGGGAACACGAAGAGCGCCAGGCAGGAGCAGAGCGAGGCCCAGACGAGGAAATTGGAGCGCACGAACAGCGCCAGCAGCCCCGAGACGCCGGCGATCACATAGCGCCCGGCAAAGGGTATGAGCGCCGTCCAGACGGCCACCAGCAGCAGCCGCTTGAAGAGCCGCTCCGGCTCCGGGTGCCTGTCCGCGCTGCGCCCGCCCCAGACGTTGCCGATGGCCATAGCGATCATGATGGTGCCGATGATCACCGTCCAGACGATCTGCGAGCTGGAAAAATACGGCGCCAGCAGGCGGCTCGCCCCCAGCTCTATGGCCATCACCGACATGCCGGAGAAAAAGGACGTGGCGTAGAGGAACATCTTCCTGCCCATCACGGGGGCGCTTTTGTTTTCCATGTTCATCCCTCCCTGGGTACAGGGGATATCATAGCACGGATGCGCGGAAATATAAAGCCCCGCGCCTTGTCAAACGGCGCGCCGTGCCCTATAATGGTGTAAATAATATGTGAACGGGGGCGGGGCTATGGTATCGAGGATACGCACGCTGGGCATCCGCGGCATCGGCGGCTACGAGGTGTCCGTGGAGTGCTCGATGTCGCAGGGGCTGCCGGGCTTCGACGTGGTCGGGCTGCCGGACGCCGCGGTGCGGGAGGCGCGCGAGCGCGTCCACGCCGCCATCAAAAACGCCGGGCTGAAGTTCCCCGTCTGCCGCCTGACGGTGAACCTGGCCCCGGCGGACACGAAAAAGGCCGGCACCATGTACGACCTGCCGATACTGCTGAGCGTCCTCGCCGCGGCGGGGCTCATCTCCCGCCCGCCGGAGGACTGCGCCTTTTTCGGCGAGCTCTCGCTCTCCGGGCGGCTGCGGCCCGTGCGCGGCGCGCTGCCGATGGCCCTCGCCGCGGAGCGCGCCGGCATCCGCCAGCTCTTCGTGCCGGAGGACAACGCGCCGGAGGCGGCCTTCGCCGGCTCGGTGCAGGTGATGCCGGTGCGGAGCCTTGCCCAGCTGCTCGAATACCTGCGCGGCCAGTGCGAGATCGAGCCCGCCGCCGCGCCGGAGGTGCATCCGCACGCCGCGGGCGGGCCGGACTTTGCCGAGGTCAAGGGCCAGGAGAACGTCAAGCGCGCGCTGGAGGTGGCGGCCGCCGGCGGGCACAACATCCTCATGGTGGGCCCGCCGGGCGCAGGCAAGAGCATGCTGGCCAAGCGCATCACCTCCATCCTGCCGGACATGAGCCGCGCGGAGATCCTGGAGACGACGGAGATACACTCCGTCAGCGGCCTCACCAGCCGCGCGCACCCGGTGGTGGACGCGCGGCCCTTCCGCTCGCCGCACCACTCCACCTCCGCCGCCGCGCTGGCCGGGGGCTCGCAGCTCCAGCCGGGGGAGATGAGCCTGGCGCACAACGGCGTGCTCTTCCTGGACGAGCTGCCGGAGTTCCACCGCGACGTGCGCGAGGCCCTGAGGCAGCCGCTGGAGGACGGGGTGGTCACCGTGTCCCGCGCGGCGGGCACGGCCACGTACCCCAGCCGCTTCATGCTGGTGTGCGCCATGAACCCCTGCCGCTGCGGCTGGTACGGGCACCCCACGCGCCGCTGCACCTGCACGGAGACGGAGATAAAGAAATACCGCGCGCGGGTCTCGGGCCCGCTGCTGGACCGGATAGACATCATGGTGGAGGTGCCGGCGCTGGACTACTCAGAGCTCTCGGGCAAGGCCGCCTCGGAGAGCTCGGCGGAGATAAAAGCGCGGGTGGACGCCGCCAGGGAGAGGCAGAGGGCGCGGCTGGCCGGCACGGGGGCCGACTGCAACGCCCACATGGGCCCCGGGGAGATGGAGAGGGACTGCGCCCTCTCCGGGGAGTGCTCGAAGCTGATGGAGGGGGCCTACAACGCCATGGGGCTGACGGCGAGGAGCTACGACCGCATACTGCGCGTGGCCCGCACCATAGCCGACCTGGCGGGGGAGAGCGAAATCGCCCCGGCGCACCTGGCCGAGGCGATACAGTACCGGACGTACGACTTCCGGGAGGACGAATAGCAAAAACGGCGCGCCGCCGGGGCACATGGGT
>DVOV01000073.1 GCA_018713375.1 Candidatus Scatomorpha stercorigallinarum
AAGCGAGGGGGAGCAATCCCCCTCGCGCTGCGGTCACATCATGTATTTTTTAATGTTCTCGCCCAATTTGTCCGGGTCCGCGGTCATGGTGATGGTGAACTTGATGCCCTCGCTGGCGGCGAAGCTGTCCAGCCAGTTGAGGAAATCGACCACCTGCTCCTCGGAGTTGGAGTTGAACATCTTGTGGAAGTTGTCGATGAATATGTGCGAGATGTCATAGTTGCCGGCGCGGAGCCCGCTGATGAAGCCCTTCATGAACTCAAACGTGCCGATGTTGTAGTCGCTCGCGTGGATAAGACGGGCCTGATAGGGGATGTCGTATGTCAGGTTTTTGTCCTTTTCGATGCAGATGACGTCGCCCTGTTCCTCCTCGACGGCTTTGGTGACGAGCTCCACGAGGCGCTTGGTTTTTCCCGACCCCTTCAGGCCCACCATGATCTTGACCATATTGCGTCACGCTCCTTACTATTTGTTTTATTGGCATTAAAGAAAAGATGGCAAGCTGTTCTTTATTACAGCTTACCATCTTTCCGCCCCGAGTTCAACGGGTAAAATCAAAGTTAATCAAAAGTTTATGAATCGTATCAGGCGCCGGGCTTGCCAAGCATGTGGAACATGTTCTTCTTATAGGCCTCCACGCCCGGCTGGTCGAAGGGGTTGACGGCGGAGATGTAGCCGGAGATGGCGCAGGCGAGCTCGAAGAACGTGACCAGCTCCGCGTAGCCCTGCTCGTCGCGCGCTGGGGCGCTGACGGCCAGGTTGGGCACGCCGCCGGCGATGTGCGCGGCCTTGACGGCGTCGCGCGCCACGCGGCAGACGTCCGCAAGGTCGCGCCCGGCGATGTAGTTGAGCCCGTCCGGGTCGCCCATGCCGAAGGGCACGGGGAGGGCGGTACGGGACTTCTCGAAGGAGACGACCGTCTCCATCAGCGTGCGCGGGCCGTCCTGGATATACTGGCCCATGGAGTGCAGGTCGGCGGTGTATTCGACCGAGGCGGGGAAGATGCCGATGCCGTTCTTGCCCTCGCTCTCGCCGTACAGCTGCTTCCACCACTCCGCCATGAAGCGGAAGGAGGGCTCGTAGCAGGCGAGGATCTCAGTGCTGTAGCCGCGGCCATAGAGGTGCTGGCGGGCGGCGGCGTACTGCCAGGCGGGGTTTTCGGGGCTGCGCAGGTCCATGGCGGCGAAGGAGTCGATGGCGCAGTTGATGACGGCCTTCACGTCGATGCCGGCCACGGCCATCGGCAGCAGGCCGACGGCGGAGAGCACACTGTAGCGCCCGCCGACGTCGCCGGGGACGGTGAAGGTCTCCCAGCCTTCGGCGTCCGCCATCGTGCGCAGCACGCCGCGCGCGCTGTCCGTGGTGGCGAAGATATGCTTCTTGGCGGCGGCGCCGTATTTTTTCTCCAGCAGGCCGCGGAAGAAGCGGAAGGCCACCGCAGGCTCCAGCGTGGTGCCGGACTTGGAGATGACGTTGACGTCAAAGTCGTCGTCCCCCAGCTGGGCGAGCACGTCGTTGAGATAGTCCGGGGAGAGGCCGTTGCCGACAAAGAAGATACGCGGATCGTCCGGGCCGGGCAGGGGGCGCAGCAGCTCGATGGCCCCGCGCGCGCCCAGGTAGGAGCCGCCGATGCCGATGACGACCAGGGCCTTCGAGCGCCCGCGGATCTTGGCGGCAGCGCTGAGGATGCCCTTCAGCTCGCCCTTCTTGATCCTGCGCGGCAGCTCCAGCCAGCCGGTGAAATCGGCGCCGGGGCCGCTCTTTTCCTCAAGCGTGCGGTGAGCCGCCGCGGCGGCGGCGTAATCAGGGCCGGAAGATTCGAAAAATTGCTCCGCCCCGGAGAGGTCGACTTTTATCATCGTACACATCCCTCACAAGCAAAATTTGGTGCTTACATTATACTACATCCCACGCAAAATACAAGCAAAATCTGCCCGGAGCGCTCAAAAGTGGGGGATGGACGCCGGATTCAGCCGGGATACGGCGCGAAAGTGGGGCTAAGCGGGCTGTACGCCGGCCAGCAGGCCCAGCATCCGCCAAAGCAGCGCCCAGGAGCTCAGCCGCTCGACGTCCCCGCCGGCCACGATCGGCACTTCGGCCAGCGTCTCGCCGCCGGCGGTGACGGTCAGCGTGCCCAGCCGGTCGCCCGCCCTGACGGGCGCGGGCACGCTCTCCGCCAGGGCCACCGTGCGCTCCACGCCGGACACCGTGCCCTTTTCCAGCAGCAGGGCGCTCTCGCCCTCGCAGACGGGCTGCACGCTGTCGCTCTCGCCGAGGGTGACGCGCACGGGCGGCAGCGCGCCGTCCGGCCGCAGCGCGCAGAGCTCATAGCCGGCGAAGCCGTAGTTGAGCAGGGTGGAGGCGTCGCGGTTGCGGCTCTCGATGCTCTCCGCGTGCATGATGACGGCGATGAGCTCCATGCCCTCGCGCTCCGCGGTGGCGGAGAGGCAGTACATGGCCTCGGAGGTGAAGCCCGTCTTCAGCCCCGTGCAGCCCTCGTAGTGGCGCACGAGCTTGTTCGTGTTGCTCAGGCCGAATTCGCCGTCGCGTATGCTGTCCATCCAGATGGTCGTGTAGTCGCGTATCCAGCCGTGGAGCATCAGCTCGCGGCTCATGACGGCGATGTCGCGGGCGGAGGTGTAGTGCCCCTCGTCGTCGAAAAGGCCGGTGCAGTTGGTGAAATGCGTGTTTTCCATCCCCAGTTCGGCGGCGCGCGCGTTCATGCGCTCGACGAAGGCCGCCTCGCTGCCGCTGATGTACTCGGCCATGGCCACGGCGCAGTCGTTGGCGGAGACGACGGCGATGCACTTGAGCATGTCGGAGACCGTCATCCGCTCGCCCTCCTCCAGCCACACCTGGCTGCCGCCCATGGAGGCCGCCCCGGCGGAGGCGGTGACCTCGTCGGAGAGCGTGATCTCGCCGCCGTCCACGGCCTCGGCGATGAGCAGCATGGTCATCACCTTGGTGACGGAGGCGGGGGGGCGGCGCTCGTCGGCGTTCTTTTCATAGAGTACCTCGCCCGTCGTTTTTTCCATCAATATGGCGGAGGGCGCCGCCACTTCCAGCGCCGGGGCGGAAGCGCCCCCCTCCGCGCCCGCCGCCGCGGCGGGGGATGTAAGCAGCAAAAGGGCCAATATCACACATGCAGCACGCCTCATCGCCAGGCCTCCCCGTAGTTTTTTCCCTATAAATTATGCCCGCCGGGACAAAGCTATGCCCGGCGGCGCGAATTCACAATAAATTCAAGTATAAATCGGGCATAGTTTCTTGACATATTTTAATAATAGTGTTATGATTCCACTCGCATAAAGGCGATGAAGGAGAAGGACCGCACCACCCGCGGAGCAGAGAGGGCGCTCACAGGCTGCAAGGCGCCCCGGACGGGCAGGCGGGCTCCACCGCTCCGGAGCCTGCGGGCGAGAAAGCAAGCCCGCGCGGCCGGCGGCCGTTATCCCGCTACTGAGCCAAATTCAGGGTGGAACCGTGCGTCACCGAGCGCACCCCTGCGCCGCGCGGCGGCACGGGGGTGTTTTTCATTCAGGGGGAGGTAAAAAACATGGAAGAAAACAAATACACCTTTGAGAATAAGGAATACCGCGACACCTACCGCCACTCCACCAGCCACGTCCTGGCCCAGGCCGTCAAGCGCCTGTACCCGGAGAGCAAGCTGGCCATCGGCCCTGCCATCGCGGACGGCTTCTATTACGATATCGACAGCGACGTGACCTTCACCCCCGAGGTGCTGGAGAAGCTGGAAGAGGAGATGCGCCGCATCTGCAAGGAGAAGCTGCCCATCGAGCGCTTCGAGCTGCCGCGCGAAGAGGCCATCAAGTTCATGGCGGACAGGGACGAGCCCTATAAGGTGGAGCTCATCGAGGACCTGCCGGAGGGCGAGGCCATCAGCTTCTATAAGCAGGGCGAGTTCACCGACCTCTGCGCCGGCCCGCACCTGGACAACACCGGGCGCATAAAGGGCAACGCCATCAAGCTGATGAACTGCACGGGCGCTTACTGGCGCGGCGACTCCAGCCGCAAGATGCTCCAGCGCATTTACGGCACATGTTTTATGAAAAAAGAGGAACTTCAGGCCTATCTCGATCGTCTGGAAGAGGCGAAGAGGCGCGACCACCGCAAGCTGGGCCGCGAGCTGGGGCTCTTCATGATGAACGAGGCCGGCCCGGGCTTCCCCTTCTTCCTGCCCAACGGCATGACGCTGAAGAACACCCTCATCGACTACTGGCGCGAGGTACACAAGCGCTACGGCTATGTGGAGATCTCCACGCCCATCATCCTCAACCGCGAGCTCTGGGAGCGCAGCGGCCACTGGGACCATTACAAGGTCAACATGTACACCACGGTCATCGACGAGCAGGACTACGCCATCAAGCCCATGAACTGCCCCGGCGGGATGCTGGTATATGAAAACGAGCCGCACTCCTACCGCGACCTGCCGCTGCGCGTGGGCGAGCTGGGCCTGGTGCACCGCCACGAGCTGAGCGGCGCGCTGCACGGGCTGTTCCGCGTCCGCTGCTTCACCCAGGACGACGCGCACATCTTCATGACCCGCGACCAGATGAAGGAGGAGATCAAAAACGTCGTCAAGCTGTTCGACGAAATCTACTCCACCTTCGGCCTGACCTATCAGATCGAGCTGTCCACCATGCCGGAGGACCACATGGGCGACGAGGAGATCTGGCACTTTGCGGAGGCTACCCTGCAGGCAGCCATCACCGAGATGGGCAAGAGCTATGTCATCAACGAGGGGGACGGCGCCTTCTACGGACCCAAGCTGGACTTCCATCTCCAGGACTCCCTGGGACGCACCTGGCAGTGCGGCACCATCCAGCTGGATATGCAGCTGCCTGAGCGCTTCGAGCTGGAGTACACCGGGGCCGACGGGGAAAAGCACCGCCCCGTGATGATACACCGGGTGGTCTTCGGCTCCATCGAGCGCTTCATCGGCGTCATCACTGAGCACTATGCCGGGGCCTTCCCTGTGTGGCTCTCTCCCGTGCAGGTAAAGGTAATGCCCATAACCGACAGGACCGCCGACTATGCCAAGGAAGTGGCCGCAAAGCTGGAGGCTATGGGTGTCCGTGTGGAGACCGACCTGCGCAACGAGAAGATAGGCTACAAGATCCGGGAGGCCCAGATGCAGAAGATACCCTACATGCTGGTTGTAGACAGGACAAGAACGGCAAGGACGATGTCCGCACCGTGCTACGCCTGCATCCGGCGCTCGCGCCGTTCAAGGCTGCGGTGCTGCCGCTGTCCAAGAAGCTGTCTAATAAGGCGATGCCCATCTGGGAGGCCCTGTCCAAGCAGTTTTCGGTCGACTTTGACGATGCTGGCTCGATCGGCAAGCGTTACCGCCGCGAAGACGAAATCGGCACCCCATACTGCGTGACGGTTGATTTCGAGACCGAGCAGGACGGCTGTGTGACTGTGCGCGACCGCGATACGATGGAGCAGGAACGCATCAAGATCGAGGATGTTGCTGCCTACATCGCAAAGAAGATCGAATTCTAAGAGTTCTTTCTGACAAAGTAAAGCCCCCGGCTTCGGCCGGGGGCTTTTTGCATACAAAACCATTCAGGAAGCGCGGTGCTCGG
Source organism: Candidatus Scatomorpha stercorigallinarum (assembly GCA_018713375.1). The sequence goes on from DVOV01000073.1 coordinate 5,613, forward strand.
TGGGCTCGG
>DVOV01000074.1 GCA_018713375.1 Candidatus Scatomorpha stercorigallinarum
GGACGTGACGAAGGAATACCCCGTGTTCACGCTGGTGAACAGGACGGCCAAGGACTCGGCGCGCTATTTCGGGCCCTTCGGCGGGCGGGCGCAGACCAAGGACATCATCGACACGGTGTGCAAGGCGCTGAAGCTGCCCACCTGCTCGCGGCGCTTCCCGCGGGACATCGGCAGGGAGCGCCCCTGCTTGAACTACCACATGGGCGCCTGCGCCGGCTGGTGCCTGAGCGCGCTCAGCAGCGAGGCCTACCGCCACGCCATCGCCGAGGCGGAGCTGATACTGTCCGGCAAGACGAAGGAGCTCACCGCCCGCCTCACGGGGCAGATGGAGCAGGCGGCGGAGGAGCTGCGATTCGAGGCCGCGGCCGCGCTGCGCGACCGCATACGCGCCATAGAGGGCCTGGGCAACAGGCAGCGCGTCATCTCCGCCGTATATGCGGACACGGACGCCGTGGGGTTTTACCGCGGGGCGAAGAGCTGCTTTTCCGTGCTGCACTTCGTGGGCGGCGACCTGGCGGCCAAGGACTTCGAGCTGATGGAGGAGCCGCTGGAGGAGGACGCGGAGGCCGTCTCCGGCCTGGTGCGGCAGTATTACGCCCAGCGCGGTGCCTGGCCCAAGTTCATCCTCCTGCCCGTGGAGGCGGAGGACGCCGCGGCGCTCTCGCAGATGTTCAGCGAGGCCGCCGGGCGCAAGGTGAGCGTGGAGACGCCAAAGCGCGGCGACCGCCTGCGATTGGTGGAGAGCGCCATGACCAACGCCCGCGAGGAGGGCGAGCGCGCGGCCACGTCCGCGCAGAAAACGCTGAAAACGCTCGAATGGCTGCAGCGGACGCTCTCGCTGGACGCGCAGCCGGAGCGCATAGAGGCCTTCGACGTCTCCAACCTGGGCGACGAGGGCATCGTGGCGGCCATGACCGTGTTCGTGCGCGGGAGGCCGCTCAAGCGGGACTACCGCAAGTTCAAAATGAAGGAGATCGCCGCCCAGGACGACTACGGCTCCATGCGCGAGGCCGTGGGGCGCAGGCTGCAGCGCTATCTGGACGGGGACGGGAAATTCGCCCCGCTGCCGGACCTGCTGCTGATAGACGGCGGCGCCGTGCACGCCGCGGCCGCGCGCGACGTGGCGCGCTCGCTGGGGCTGGAGCTGCGCATTTTCGGCATGGTGAAGGACGAACGCCACCGCACGCGCGCGCTGGTGACGCCGGACGGGGAGGAGATCGGCATCTCCGCCAACCCGGCGGTGTTTGCCCTCATCGGCACCATACAGGAGGAAACGCACCGCTTCGCCATCGAGTACCAGCGCTCGCTGCGCACAGCGAAGCTGCACTCGGAGCTGGACGACATCAAAGGCGTGGGCGCCAGGCGCCGCGCGGAGCTGCTGAAGGCCTTCGGGACCATAAAGGCCATCCGCGCCGCCACGCTGGACGAGCTTTCGGCGGCCGTGCCGAAAAACACGGCCGAGGCCGTATACAGGCATTATCACGGGGAGGATTGAGGACGTATGCGCGTCATCACCGGGAAGGCGCGGGGCCGGCGGCTCCGCGAGCCCAAGGGCATGGATATCCGGCCCACCACCGACATGGTGAAGGAGGCCGTGTTCAATATTTTGCAATTTGAGCTGGAGGGCGCGCGGGTGCTCGACCTTTTCGCCGGCACGGGGCAGCTGGGCATCGAGGCCCTCTCGCGCGGGGCGGCGGAGGCCGTTTTCGTGGACGGCAGCAGCGCCGCGGTGAAGATCGTGCGCGAGAACCTGAAGCTCTGCGGCTTCGAAGCGAGGGTCCTGCAGGGCGACGCCATCGGCTATCTGCCCTCGCTGGGGAGATTCGACGTCGTGTTCCTGGACCCGCCGTATGACTCCGGATTGCTCGAAAAGGCGCTGGAAGTTATCGAAAATGTTGACTTATTGTCCGACGGTGGTATAATTGTCTGCGAAAGCAGGAGCGAGGCCGCGCCGTGCGCCAACAGGGAAGGCTATCAGACCGAGCTTGAGCGGCGCTACGGCAAGGTAAAGATAACGACCATCAGAAGGAAATTGGACAAATGAGGACAGCTATCTGCCCAGGCAGCTTTGACCCGATAACGCTCGGGCACCTGAATATCATCCGCCGCACGGCGAGGATCTTCGACGAGGTCGTAGTGCTCGTCATGTTCAACGCCAACAAGCGCTCGCCCATGTTCACCATCGACGAGCGCGTGGAGCAGATAGGCCGCGTGGTGGCCCACCTGCCCAACGTCACCGTGGAGTCCTACGGAGGGCTGCTGGCCGAATACGCCAGGCGCTTCGAGCGGCCCGTGATCGTCAAGGGCCTGCGCGCCAGCACGGACTTTGAAAACGAGTTCCAGATGGCGCAGATCAACAAATCGATCAATCCCGCGCTCGAGACGATGTTTCTCACCTCGAGCGAGAAATACACCTTCCTCAGCTCCTCCATGGTGCGGGAGCTGGCCTCCTACGGCGCGGACCTCTCCGCGTTCGTGCCGCGCGAGGTGATAGGGGACATACAGGAAAAAGCCAGAAGGGGGAAATAAAGCGTGGACAACGAGGTCATGGAGCTCATCGACATGCTCTACACCATGGTATCGGAGGCCTGGGGCGTGCCGCTCGGCAACGACAAGTGCATCGTGGAGCGCGAGAAGGCCCTGAAACTGATAGAGGAGATCAAGGCACAGCTGCCCTCGGAGCTTTCCGAGGCCAAACGCCTCGTCGCCGCGCGCGACGAG
>DVOV01000075.1 GCA_018713375.1 Candidatus Scatomorpha stercorigallinarum
CAAAGGCGCAAGATAAGGTATCCCCGGCAGGCAAAGCCCGCCGGGGATTTTGGCCGCCCTATGCGGGCGGCCATTCCTATGCTTGGTGAGTTTCTGCCACTGACTTGACAGGCTTTTCTAATGTGTCCCATTTTGCGGGGCAAAATGGGACTTAAATACGCCGCCCGCGCTGGCAGGCGCGGGCGTGCGAAATGCGCCGGGCGGGCAAAGCCCGCCCACGGACGTAGTTCGCGTGGTTGGGGACACTGTGCTTGTCGAGAGGTTATCGGGGGCTCCGCCCCCTTGCCCCCCGGGCTTCTGCACGGCGGCGGGCAATGCCATCCGATGACGGGATGACCGGCTACGACATGTAGAAACCCGTAAAAGACAGCATTTACCTACCGACCCGCACCAAAGCGGTTTTCTCTTTGGAGTCTGAGGGGTTTCTTTTTGACAAGACAAAAAGAAATCTCTCAGAAAAAGGTCGCAGGGACTTTCGTCCCTGCATCCCCTCCCTGCGGGCGGGCCGCAGGCAAGTACCAGCGGCCGTCGGCCGCCGCAGCCTGGTCACACTTTGAAGTTGACGCTGGTATCGCCCTGGAGGTCGGCGCCGAATTCGTAGTCCTTGCCGGGGAGCACGGCGTTGAGCACGATGCCGACGATGGCGGCGGTGGCGAGGCCGGAGAAGCTGACGTCGCCGGCGATGTGTACGCTGCCGGCCTCGGAGTAGGTGATGCCGATGGCGAGCACGAGGATGAGCGCGGCGATGATGACGTTGCGGCTCTTGGTGAAGTCCACGCGGTTTTCCACCACATTGCGCACGCCGACGGCGCTTATCATGCCGTAGAGCACCAGGCTGACGCCGCCGATGGTGGCGGTGGGCATGGCGTGCACGACCTCCGCGAACTTGGGGCAGAAGGAAACGGCGATGGCCAGCACGGCGGCGATGCGTATCACGCGCGGGTCATAGACGCGGCTGAGCGCGAGCACGCCCGTGTTCTCGCCGTAAGTGGTGTTGGCCGGCGCGCCGAAGAGGGCGGCCAGGCTGGTGGCCAGGCCGTCGCCCAGCAGCGTGCGGTGCAACCCCGGGTCCTCGATGTAATTGCGCTCGCAGGTGGAGGAGATGGCGCACATGTCGCCGATGTGCTCCACCACGGTGGCGAGGGAGATGGGGACGATGGTGATGGCCGCGGTGAGCAGCAGAGCGGTGTCCACGCCGCCGTCAAAGATGCTGAACACCGTCTCCTCCCAGACGACCGGCAGGCCGATCCAGGGCGCTTCGCGCACGGCGCTGAAGTCCACCTGCCCGGCGGCCGCGCCCACGGCGTAGCTGGCGATGACGCCCAGCAGTATGGGGATGATCTTCACCATGCCGCGGCCCCAGATGTTGCAGACGATGACCACCAAAATGGCCACCAGGGCCACGGGCCAGCTGGCCTGGCAGTTGTTCACCGCGCTGGAGGAGAGCGACAGGCCGATGGAGATGATGATGGGCCCGGTGACGATGGGCGGGAAGAAGCGCATGACCTTCTTCACGCCAAAAGCCCTGAAGAGCGCGGCCAGCACCAGGTACACCAGCCCCGCGCACACCACGCCGAAACAGGCGTAGGGCAGCATCTCCGTATTGGGCACCGTCAGGTTGCCCGCCGCGTCCGGCAGCATGGGCGCAATGGCCGCATAGCCGCCGATGAAGGCGAAGCTGGAGCCCAGGAAGGCCGGCACCTTCCCCTTCGCCAGCAGGTGGAACAGCAGCGTCCCCAGCCCGGCAAACAGCAGCGTCACGCTCACGGAAAGGCCCGTCAGCGTGGGCACCAGCACCGTGGCGCCGAACATGGCGAACATGTGCTGCACGCCGAGCACGAACATCCGCGGCGCGCCCAGAGAGCGCGCGTCGTAGATCGGCTCGCTGCCGATCGTTTTCTTGTTCATCCCGATCTCCCTCTCTTTTTTATATAGTACCGCGCACCCTGCGCGCGGCGCATCCGCTCCATTATACCCCACGCAATGGGAAAAGCAACGCCCAAAACGTTCAAAAGCCGTTCATTTTTCTTTAATCCGCCTTTAATTTTCCCCTGCTATGTTAATACCACACCCTCACTGCGGGCTGCGCCCGCTCCGCTGCCCGCTCACCCCCCGGCGGGCAGCGGTATTTTTTTATTTTTATTATTAGCTTTAACGTTACTTTAATTTTCGCGCGCTATACTGCGGCCATAACAAGGAAGGAGCTGTTAAACATGACAGAGAACATAATCATCAACAACACCAGCACCAATATCACTGCCGGCGCGGCCCGTGCGCTGGCGCTGCGCGAGGCGGGTCTGGCTGACGCGGAGTTCCGCACGCTGGAGCTGGAGGGCGGCTACTGGGTGGCGGAGTTCACGGCCGACGAGCTGTGGTACACCTGCTACATTGACGCCGTGACCGGCGAGATCCCGGGCCTGACCTTCTCGCCCGTGCCTGTCGAGACCTATCCGAACTGCGTTTGTACGCAGATGCCTGCGGCCTGTTCGACGATAAGTTTTCAGGAACTTATGGGCAGGAGATCCGCCTAACTGCCGCACGCGGCTCGCGTTCTAAACAGCGTGCGCGGTGCGGTAAGTCTGCTGAACGTTTCCATCAGCGCAGCGTAAAAGCCTCCCCTACAAGTAGGGGAGGCCCAGGCTGCGATAAGGAGGCATCTGCCTGCGGCCCGGTCTATAGTAAACAAGTGGAAAATTGCAGGCGGGAAATCCGCTCAGCTCCCGCTTCGCGGATTTCGCTCTACGTGACCTGCGCTGCGCGCCTCTCTATCTTAAGTTTTCGGCCGTCTTTACAAGCAAAGGGGTTGTATGCCAATGTCCCAGATGCTGGCGCTTTCATTCCTGTTCTTCATGGGCTCGGTCGCCGGCTGGGTGATCGAGCTCGTTTTCCGGCGCTTTTTCTCCTCGGCCAACCCGGAGCGCAAGTGGATAAACCCCGGCTTCTGCACGGGGCCCTATGTGCCGCTCTACGGCCTGGGGCTGGCGGCGCTCTACCTCATCGTCTCCCTGGAGCGCTACAGCCTGTTCGAGAGCGTGTTCTGGACGCGCGCGGCGCTGTTCGTCGCGGGGGCCGCGGCGATGACGGCCATCGAATACGCCGCCGGGGCGCTCAGCTTGAAGCTGCTGCACGTGCGGCTCTGGGACTACAGCAACCAGTGGGGCAATGTGCGCGGGCTCATCTGCCCCAAATTCTCCCTCGCCTGGGCGGCGCTGGTGGCCGTGTATTACTTCGCCATCCACCCCTATATCCTCGATTCTGTGGCCTGGCTGGCGCAGAACCTGGCCTTTTCCTTCGTTATCGGCTTCTTTTACGGCGTTTTCGTGCTCGACGTGGCGCACTCCCTGCAGCTCGCCGCGCGGCTGCGGCGCTTCGCGGATGAGAACGGCGTCGTCGTCAAATACGAGCGCTTGAAGTCGCACATCCGCGCCGAGCGCGACCGCGCGCACGAGAAGGCGGGGTTTTTCCAGCCCTTCAAGTCCAGCCGCGACATCGCCGAGCACCTGCGCGAGATGCGCGGCGAATTTGAACAACGCAAAACAAAGAGCCGGCAGGGCCGTTGAGCCCCGCCGGCTTTTTTGTTTTTTGCTCCTATCCGCGCATCCGGGCGAGCATGGCCTCGTGCGCCGCCGCCTCCTCGCGGTCGCCGAGCGGCTCAAGCGCCCCGTCGCCGTATTTGCGCTCCAGCGCCGCGGAGAGCAGCGCGTCGGCAAAGGCGGGGTTCTTGGGCAGTACGGGCCCGTGGCTGTAGGTGCAGAACACGTTTTTGTACCGCGCGCCCTCGGCGCCGTCCTCGCCGTTGTTGCCGAAGCCCTTTATCACCCGGCCCAGGGGCTGCACGCCCCCGCCGAGGTAGGTGCGCCCGGAGTGGTTCTCAAAGCCCACGACGGCGCCGAAGGGCGTCTCGAAGGCGAAGTTGCCGATCATGCGCTCCGCCGCGCCCACGGTGTAGAGGTCGAGCGCGCCGATGAAGGGCAGCTTTTCGCCGGTGTGCGTCTGGTAGTAGCGGCCCATCAGCTGATAGCCGCCGCAGACGCAGAGGAAGGGCGCGCCGTCTTCCACGGCGGCTTTGATGCCGCCGCCCTTGCCGCTGCGCAGGTCGTCCAGCAGCAGCCCCTGCTCGAAGTCCTGCCCGCCGCCGATGAAGAAGAGGTCGAAACGCCCGAGCGGCAGATGCTCGCCGATAGACAGCTCCGTCACGTTGCAGCCGAGGCCGCGCCACTCAAGGCGCTTTTTCAGGCAGAGCACGTTCCCGCGGTCGCCGTAGAGGTTGAGCACGTCGGGATAGAGGTGGCAGATGTTCAGCTCCCTCATTTCCAGAACTCCTTTCCGCCGCAGCGCTCCGCCAGCGCGGCGCGCAGCGGCAGCATGGCCGTGTAAGTGGGCAGGACGCAGACTTCGCCCTCCGCCTCCGCCAGCGCGGCGACCAGCTCCTCCGTGGAGCGGATGAGCCGCGCGTGCTCCGCGTCCGCGCCGGCGTATTTGAGCCGCAGCAGCATGTCCTCCGAGCGCGTGCCGGAGACGATGATATCCATCGCCGGCGCGCCGGGCGCGAAGAGCCGCTCAAAGCCGGCGTCCCAGATCCAGGAGACGTCCGTGCCGTCGGCCAGGTTGTCGTTGAGGCAGAAAACGGCCGTCAGGCCGCCCGTGAGCGTGCGCAGAAAGTCGATCGCCCGGTCGCAGCCGGCGGGGTTCTTCACCAGCACCATGGTCACGCGCGCATTCCCCAGCGCGAAGCGCTCCATGCGGCCGAAGCCGCTCTCCAGCCGCGCGAGCGAGCCCACGGCGCCCTCCGCCGCCACGCCCAGGGCCGTGGCCGCCGCCACCGCCGCCGCGGCGTTATAGAGGTTGTAGCCGCCGGGCAGGTCCACCGCGGCGGCGTACACCTCGCCGTCCACGCGCATTTCCGCGGCGCTGCCCTCGGCCGTCAGCTCCTCCACGGAGAGCACGGCCACATCGGGCTCCGTGCGGCCGTAGCCGCACTTCGGGCAGCGGAAGCCGCCCAGATGGGCGAAGGTGTGGTAGTCGTACTCGTACTGCGCGCCGCAGACTATGCACCTCGGCGCGTCGGAGACGTCGGAAGCCGAGCCGGCCAGCGGCGCGTCCACGCCGAAAAAGCGCACCCGGTCCGGCGCGCAGGGCGCGAGCGAGGCGGTCAGCGAGCAGTCGGCGTTGAGGCAGACCGTGGCGTGCGCCGCGTGCTCGAGGCCCTCGCGGATGGCGCCCAGCGTGTGCGTCACCTCGCCGTAGCGGTCGAGCTGGTCGCGGAACACGTTGGTCACCACGCAGACTTTGGGCGCGAGCTCGCCGCAGACGCGGCGGAAGGCCGCCTCGTCGCACTCAATGACGGCCAGCTTCTTCTTCGGCCGGCCGAAGAGCCCGGCGTTGGAGACGAAATCCGCCGTTATCCCCCGCTCGAGGTTCGAGCCGGAGCGGTTGGCGAAGCAGTCGAGCCCGGCGTCGCGCAGCATCTTTTCCAGCATCCGGCAGGTGGTGGTCTTGCCGTTGGTGCCGGTGACCACCGCCACGGTGACGCCCCGCGCCAGGCGCGAGAGCATGTCCGGGCAGATGCGCAGCGCCACCTTGCCGGGCAGGGCGGTGCCGCCCCGGCCCAGCAGCCGCAGCGCCAGCCTTATCAGCTTGCAGCAGATGATGGCAAGCACGAATCTCATAGGCTGATGTACTCCTCCCTCTCCGCGCCCACGGAGATGTAGCTCACGCGGCAGCGAACGGCCTCCTCGACATAGCGCACGTATCTCTGCGCGGCGGCGGGCAGCTCCGCGAAGCTGCGGCAGCCGGAGATGTCCGCGCCCTCAAAGCCGGGCAGGTACTCGTAAATTGGCTTCGCGCGCTCGAGCGCGCCCCCGCTGGGGAAGGAGAGCGTGCGCTCCCCGTCAATCTCATACGCCGTGCAGACCGGGATTTCGGGCAGCGCGGCGAGCACGTCCAGCTTGGTGAGCGCGATCTCCGTCGCGCCCTGCACGCGCACGCCGTAGCGGCTGGCGACCACGTCGAAGCCGCCCACGCGCCGCGGCCGGCCGGTGGCCGCGCCGTACTCCCCGCCGGCGGCGCGCAGCCGCTCGGCCTCCGCGCCGAAGAACTCGCAGGTAAACGGCCCCTCGCCCACGCAGGAGGAATAGGCCTTCATTATGCCGATCACCCTGTCGAGCTTCCTTCCCGGCACCCCCGCGCCGATGGGCGCGTAGGCCGCCAGGGTGTTTGAGGAGCTCGTATAGGGGTAAATGCCGTAGTCTATGTCCCTCAGCGCGCCCAGCTGCGCTTCGAACATCACGTTCTTGCCGCTGTCGATGGCGGCGTCCAGGTATTCGGAGGCGTCGCGGATATAGGGCAGCAGGGCCTCGCCGTTCGCCATCAGCCAGTCGTACATCGCGCCGGCGTCCACGCTGTGGCCGTAGGAGGACATGGTGAGGTTCTTCCACTCCACGATCTCCTCCAGCCGCCCGCGCAGGCCCTGCGTGTGCAGCAGGTCGCCCATGCGGAGGGCTTTTTTCATGTATTTGTCGGCGTAGACGGGGGCGATGCCGCGGCGGGTGGAGCCGAATTTGTGCTCCGCCAGGCGGTCCTCCTCCAGGCCGTCCAGCTCCCGGTGATAGGGCATGCAGATGGTGGCCCTGTCGCTTATCACGAGCCTCGCCGGGCTTACTGATATGCCGCGCTCGGCCAGGTGCTCCAGCTCATGGCGCAGGTGCTCGATGTCCACCACCATGCCGGGACCCATGACGTTCACCGTGCCCTCGCGGAGGATGCCGCTGGGCAGCAGGTTGAGGATGAAGCGGCCCCGTTCGTTAACCACCGTGTGGCCGGCGTTGTTGCCGCCCTGATAGCGGGCCACGATGTCCGCCCCGGCGCTGAGCAGGTCCACCATGCGGCCCTTGCCCTCGTCGCCCCAGTTCACGCCCACGACCGCCGTCAGCATTTGATCTCGCTCCTCTCGTCGCTGCCGATAACGGCGCTGTTCGCCCGCAGCAGCGGGTACACCTCGCCGTTCAGGAATTCCTCCACCTGCCGCGGGGCCATGCCCACGAACTTGCGGATGTCCAGTATCTCCGCCAGCGCCTCCGGCGTCAGGCCGAAGCGCCCATCGGCGAGCAGCTTGGCCTCCAGGTCGTTGGCGCAGCCGGTCTCCTTCATGCGCCGGGCCGTCTCCACGCTGTACTCGCGGATGGCCTCGTGCAGCTCCTGCCGGTCGCCGCCGCGCTCCACGGCGCGCATGAGGATGTTCTCCGTGGCGAGGAAGGGCAGCTCGTCGCGCAAATGCCGCTCCATCATCCCCGGGTACACCGTGCAGCCGGAGATGACGTTGATGACCAGGCTCAGTATGGCGTCCACGGCCAGGAATGCCTCCGGGATGGAGATGCGGCGGTTGGCGCTGTCGTCCAGCGTGCGCTCCAGCCACTGGGTGGAGGCCGTCATCGCCGGGTTGAGCGCGTCCGCTATCACATAGCGCGCCAGCGAGCAGATGCGCTCGCAGCGCATGGGGTTGCGCTTGTAGGCCATGGCGCTGGAGCCCACCTGCGAGCTGGTGAAGGGCTCGTCGAACTCCTTCTCGTGCGCCATCAATCGCAGGTCCGTGGCCATCTTGCTCGCGCTCTGGGCGATGCCGGAGAGCACGTTCAGCAGGAAGCTGTCGATCTTGCGCGTATAGGTCTGCCCGCAGATGGGCAGCACGCGCTCAAAGCCCATGTCGCTGGCGATGCGCCGCTCCAGCTCGTTCGCCTTGCCCGCGTCCCCGCCGAAGAGGGCGAGGAAGCTCGCGCCCGTGCCGGTGGCGCCCTTGCAGCCGTAGAAGGGCAGCCGCCCGAGCTCGAAGTCCAGCCGCTCCAGGTCGAACATCAGGTCCTGTATCCACATACATGCGCGCTTGCCCATGGTCGTCGGCTGCGCGGCCTGGTAGTGCGTATAGGCGAGGACGGGCGTATCCTTCTGCGCCGCGGCGAACCTGGCCATGGCGGCGATGGCGTTCACCAGCAGCGAGCGTATCTGCCGCAGGGCGTCGCGGTAGGCGATGAGGTCGCCGTTGTCGTCCACGAAGCAGCTGGTGGCGCCCAGGTGGATGATGCCCCTCGCCTTCGGGCAGTGGTTGCCCCAGGCGCGGATGTGCGCCATCACGTCGTGCCGCAGCTCGCGCTCATAGCGCGCGGCGGCCTCGTAGTCGATGACCTCCAGGTTCTCGCGCAGCTCCTCCACCTGCTCGGTCGTGACGTTCAATCCCAGCGCGCACTCGTTCTCCGCCAGGGAGAGCCAGAGCCGGTGCCAGGTGAGGAATTTGTAGTCCGGCGAGAAGATGCGCTGCATGCGCACGGAGGCGTAGCGCGAGCAGAGCGGGCTTTCATAGCTGTCTTTCAATCTTTATCACTCCACGGTAACGGATTTTGCGAGGTTCCTCGGCTTATCTATGTCGCAGCCGTTCTCGAGCGCGACGTAATAGGCGAAAAGCTGCAGCGGCACGAGCTCCGGCGCGGCGGCGAAGAGCTCCTCCCCCCTGGGAGCGAACAGCACATCGTCCGCTTCGGCAAAGATGCGCCTGTCGCCCTCCGGCGCCACGGCGAGGACCCGCGCGCCGCGGGCCTTCACTTCTTGCACATTGCTCATCATCTTGCCGAACAGCGCCGTCTGGCAGCAGAGCGCCACTACCAGCCGCTTTTCGTCGATGAGGGCGATGGTCCCGTGCTTGAGCTCCCCGGCGGCGTAGGCCTCCGAGTGGATATAGCTTATCTCCTTCAGCTTCAGGCTGCCCTCCATGGCCGCTGCATAGTCCATGCCCCGGCCGATGAAGAACATCGCGCCCTGCCCATGCCAGCGCCCGGCCAGGTAGCGCGCATGCGTGTTCAGGTCGATGGCGCGCTGCATCCTCGCGGGCAGCGCCGACAACGCGGCGACCAGTTCATTATACCGCGTTTTTTCTATCCTGCCCAGCCCCTCCGCGGCCCAAACTGCAAAAAGATACAGCGCGGCGAGCTGCGTCGTATAGCCCTTCGTGGTGGCAACGGCGATCTCCGGCCCCGCGTAGGTATAGAGCACCGCGTCCGCCAGCCGGGCGACCGTGCTGCCGACGACGTTGACGATGGCCAGCACCCTCGCCCCGCGGGAGGCGCACTCGCGCATGGCGGCGATCGTGTCCGCCGTCTCGCCGGACTGCGACACGGCGATCAGCAGCGTGTCCGGGCCGATTATCGGGTCGCGGTAGCGCAGCTCGCTCGCGAGCTCCGTCTCCACGGGGACGCGGCAGAGCGACTCGATGACGTATTTCCCCGCCACGGCGGCGTGATAGGCGCTGCCGCAGCCGGTGAGCACGATGCGCCGGAAGGAGGCCATGTCCGCGGCGTCCCAGCCTATGTCCAGCTCCACGCGCCCGGAGCGCAGCCGCGCTTCGATGGTGCTCTTGAGAGCGCGGGGCTGCTCCATGATCTCCTTGAGCATGAAATGCTCATAGCCGCCCTTCTCCGCGGCCTCCAGGTCCCAGACCACCCGGGAGACGCCCTTTGCCACCTCGCGCCCCGTCCGGTCGTACACCGTGACGCTCTCCGGCGTGAGGGAGGCGAACTCCCCGTCGTCGAGGTAGATAACGTTCTTTGTCCGCCCCACAAGGGCGGTGACGTCGCTCGCGAAGTAGTTTTCGCCGATGCCGAGGCCGAGTATGAGCGGCCCGGCCTCCTTCACGCAGACGAGCCTTCCCGGCTCATCCGCGCAGAGCACGCCCAGCACATAGCTGCCCTCGAGCCGGGCGGCCGTGCGCATGACCGTGCGCAGGAAGTCGCCGTCGTAGCTGCGCTCCAGCAGGTGGGCCACGACCTCCGTGTCCGTCTCGCTGCGGAACACGCAGCCGGCGGCGGTCAGCTCCGCGCGCAGCGCGGCGTAGTTTTCAATGATGCCGTTGTGGACGACGGCGAACTTCCCGTGCTCGGAGAGGTGGGGATGGGCGTTGGTGTCCGTCGGCGCGCCGTGTGTGGCCCAGCGTGTGTGCGCTATGCCGCAGACGCCGCCCATCGCGGCCCCGCCGTCTATCTTCTCCGCCAGGCGCTCCACGGTGCCGCTGGCTTTCGCCATCTCTATGCCCGCGCCGCCGTGTACGGCGACGCCCGCGCTGTCATAGCCCCGGTATTCCAGCCGGCGCAGCCCCTCGAGCAGTATGGGCGCGGCCTGCTGCGCGCCGGTATAGCCAACGATGCCGCACATGGCTCAGTCCTCCCCGCCCCGGGCGCAGGCCGCGCGCAGAAAGCCGAGGAAGAGCGGGTGCGGGCGGTCGGGCCGGCTCTTGAACTCCGGGTGGTACTGCACGCCGATGAAGAAGGGGTGGCCGGCGACCTCCACCGCCTCGGCCAGGCGGCCGTCCGGCGAGCGGCCGGACACCGCCAGCCCCGCCGCCTCCAGCTCGCCGCGGAAGGCGTTGTTGAGCTCATAGCGGTGGCGGTGCCGCTCGCTTATCTCCCGCGCGCCGTAGCAGCGCTCCAGCGCCGTGCCCGGGGATATCACGCAGGGCCAGGCACCCAGGCGCAGCGTGCCGCCCTTGTCCACCTCGTCGCTCTGGCCGGGCATGAAATCGATCACCTTGTGCGCGCTCCCCGGCGCGAACTCGCCGGAGTCGGCGTCCGCCCAGCCGAGGACGTGCCGCGCGTACTCTATGACCGCCACCTGCATCCCCAGGCAGAGGCCCAGATAGGGCACGCCGCGCTCGCGGGCGTACTGCGCGGCCAGCACCATGCCCTCCACGCCGCGGCCGCCGAAGCCGCCGGGCACCAGCACGCCGTCCGCGGCGGCGAGGCGCTCCGCCGCATTCTCCGCCGTCAGCGTCTCGGAGTCCACCCAGTCGAGCTCCACCTCCGCGCCCAGCTCGTAGCCGGCGTGGTTCAGCGCCTCCACCACGGAGAGATAGGCGTCGTGCAGCTGCACATACTTGCCCACCAGCGCCACGCGCACGCGCTTCGAGCGGCTGTTGATGCGCTCCACCAGCGCCTTCCACGCGGCGAGGTCCGGCGCGGGCACGTCCAGCTCAAGATTGCGGCACACCGCCTCTGCCAGCCCCTCGCGCTCGAGCATCAGCGGCGCGGCGTAGAGGCAGGGGAGCGTGACGTTCTCAATAACGCACCCGCGCTCCACATTGCAGAAGCCCGCGATTTTCTCGAACACGCCCGGCTCTGTTATCGGCTCGTCGCAGCGCAGGACAATGATATCCGGCGAGATGCCCAGGCCCTGCAGCTCCTTCACCGAGTGCTGCGTGGGCTTGGTCTTGTGCTCGCCGGAGGCCTTCAGATAGGGCACGAGCGTGACGTGGATGTAGAGCGCGTTGCCGCGCCCCTGTTCCCGTCCTACCTGGCGTATGGCCTCCAGGAAGGGCTGGGACTCGATGTCGCCCACCGTGCCGCCTATTTCCGTTATCACCACGTCCGCGCCCGTCTTGGCGCCCAGGCCGTAGATGAATTCCTTGATCTCGTTCGTGACGTGGGGGATGATCTGCACCGTGCTGCCGAGATATTCCCCCCGCCGCTCCTTGTTCAGCACGTTCCAGTAGACGCGCCCGGTCGTGAGGTTCGAAAAGCGGTTCAGATCCTCGTCTATGAAGCGCTCGTAGTGCCCCAGGTCGAGGTCCGTCTCCGCCCCGTCCTCCGTGACATACACCTCCCCGTGCTGATAGGGGCTCATGGTGCCCGGATCGACGTTTATGTAGGGATCCAGCTTCTGCGCGGCCACCTTCAGCCCCCGCGACTTCAGCAGCCGGCCCAGCGAGGCCGCCGTGATGCCCTTGCCCAGCCCGGAGACCACGCCCCCGGTGACGAAAATATACTTTGCCATGTGTTCAGTCCCCCTTTTTCCCGCTGAGGTCCGCGAGCTCGCTCACGGAACTGTTCTTTATGCGCAGCCGCCGGTAGCCCTCGCCGATGCTCATGCCCTCCAGCGCGCAGAGCACGGCGCGTATCACCGCGCTGTGGCAGATGGCCACGGCCGTGCCGCCCGGCGCGCGGCGGATGGCCTCCACCGCCGGCAGGGCGCGCTCCATCAGCTGCCCATAGCTCTCCCCGCCCGGCGGGGAGCGGCGCAGCCGGTCGCCCTCGCACCAGGCGAACTCCCGCGGCCAGCGGCGCTGTATCTCCTCCCAGGAGCAGCCCTCCCAGACGCCGAAGGATATCTCGCGCAGGGCCTCCACCGTCTCCGGCTCCAGGGCGAGCTCCGCGCCCACGATGGCGGCCGTCTCCCGCGCGCGGCGCAGCGGGCTGGTGTAGAGCCGCTGCGGCCGCTCATCGCGCAGCCTGCCGGCCAGGGCCAGGGCCTGCGCGCGGCCGCGCGCGTTCAGCGGCGTGTCCGTACAGCCCTGTATCCTCCCCGCCGCGTTCCAGTCCGTCTCCCCGTGCCGCACGAGCAGCAACCGCATGGCCGCCCTCCTCTCTCAGTCCTCGCTGGTGACGTCGAAAACGCCCGTCACCACTTTGCACGCATCGCAGTACCACGCGCCGGGCACGAGCGTCTACGAGCGCAGGAACGAGTGCTTCCCCAGGTTTTTGGCCCCGTTGTAGCCGCCGCCCAGGGCCTGCAGCGCGTTCCTTTCATATTCCTCCTGCGGCACCCAGCTGACATACCTGTCGGCTATCAGCCCGCCGCTCTCCATCTCCGCTCCGCAAACCGGGCATTTCACGCGCCGCGTCACCCCTTTCCGATTCTTTCCGCCCCGCGGCGGCTCACTCCCATTCTATGGTCGCGGGCGGCTTGCCCGTGATGTCGTATACCACGCGGTTCACGCCCTTCACCTCGTTCGTTATGCGCTGCGAGATGCGGTAGAGCACCGCGTAAGGCAGGTGCGCAAACTCGCCCGTCATGAAGTCGTTCGTCTCCACCGCGCGCACCGCGAGGACATAGTCGTAGGTCCGCGCGTCGCCCATCACGCCCACGCTGTGCGTGTTGGTGAGCACGGCGAAGTACTGGTCCGCCCGCGCGCGGGAGGCGCCGATCTCCTCGCGGACTATGGCGTCCGCCTCTCGCAGTATCTCCAGCTTCTTCTCCGTCACCTCGCCGATTATGCGTATCGCAAGCCCGGGGCCGGGGAAGGGCTGGCGGTAGACTATGCGCCTCGGCAGCCCGAGCAGCAGCCCCAGCTGGCGCACCTCGTCCTTGAAAAGGCCGCTCAGCGGCTCGATGACGCCCTTGAAGCCCATGTCCTCCGGCAGCCCGCCCACATTGTGGTGGCTCTTGATAACGGCGCTGTTGGCGCCGCTCTCCACGATGTCCGGGTATATCGTCCCCTGCGCGAGGAACTCCGGCGAGCCGCACTCGCGCGCGGCGTCCTCAAATGTGCGCACGAACTCCTCGCCGATGAGCTTGCGCTTGCGCTCCGGGTCCGTGACGCCGGCGATGCGGCGCAGGAAGCGCTCGTGCGCGTCGATGCACACCAGCTTCAGCTTCCGCCGGGCGAAGGCGGAGCGTATCTCCTCCGTCTCGTTCTTGCGCATGAAGCCGTGGTCGATGTAGATGCAGGTGAGGCGGCCGGGGACGGCCTCGCTGAGCAGCGCGGCGGCCACGGAGGAGTCCACGCCGCCGGAGAGGCCCAGCAGCACGCTGCCCTCGCCCACACGCGCGCGGATGGCCTCCACCTGCTCGTTCATATAGCCCGCCATGTCGTAACCGCCCTGCGCGTGGCAGATGCCGTAGAGGAAGTTCCTGATGATCTCCCGCCCCAGCTCGGTGCGCTCGGTCTCCGGGTGGAACTGCACGGCGTAGAGCCCGCGCCCTTCGTCCTGCATGGCGGCCACGGGGCAGAGCTCCGTGGAGGCGGTGACGGAAAAGCCCTCCGGCACGCGCGTCACGCGGTCGGTGTGGCTCATGAGCACGGCGCTCTCGCCGTCGCAGCCGTCGAAGAGCCCGCAGTCGCCAAGGCGGGCCTTCACGGCGCCGTATTCGCTGCTCTCGCAGGGGGACACCTCCCCGCCCAGCATGTGGCACATGAGCTGCATCCCGTAGCAGATGCCGAGCACAGGCACGCCGAGGGAGAGGAGCGCCGGGTCGCAGCGCGGCGCGTCCGGGGCGTAGGCGCTCTGCGGCCCGCCGGTGAAGATGAGCCCGATGGGCTTCATCGCGGCGATCTCCTGCGCGCTCTTCGTGTGCGGCACGATCAGCGAGAGCACGCCGCATTCGCGCACGCGGCGGGCGATGAGCTCCTTGTACTGGCCGCCGAAATCGACGATCAGCACCTTTTCTTCATTTTTCATGTTCCTCATGCTCCTCGTGATACCTGATGATCTCCTCCGCCACGGCGCGCTTTTTCACGCAGCGGTCCATGGCCGTCTTGATGATGAAGCGATGGGCGTCGGCCTCCGTCATGCCGCGCATCTTGATGAGTATCAGCTTGGCGCGGTTCATCAGCCTGATCTCCTCCACCAGCAGCCTGACATCCTCGTAGTCGTACATGGCCCGCCCTCCTTTCAAAAGCAAAAAGACGCCCCCGATGCCAAACGAGGGCTCTCTGCGGCCCTTTGGGTATCGGTGAGCGCCATTGCCCACACGTCTTGACGTCCAGACTATTAACTTCCGCAGACATTATAGCCGCTCCCCCGCCCCTTTGTCAAGGGAAGGGGGAGATTTTCAGCGCCCGCGGCGCTTCACATACACGATATGCGGCATATCCACCCCATAATAGTGCTTCGTGAAGCCGCTCTCGGGCGTGAAGCCGTTGCGCTCGGCCACCGCGCGGGAGGGGAGGTTGTTGTCGCGTATGATCGAGCAGACCTCCTCCGCGCCGAGCGTGCTGAATGCGTACTCCGTGCAGGCGGCGGCCGCCTCGGTGGCATAGCCGCGGCGCCAGCGGTCGCGGCGGAAGAGATAGCCCACCTCCAGCCGCTCGCCCTCCGGCGTCTCCTGCACCGTCAGGCCGCACTGGCCCACGAACTCGCCGCTCTCCCGCAGCTCCACGGCCCAGAGGCCAAAGCCGTATTTTTCATAGCGCGAGAGCTGTTTATCGAGCCACTCGCGCACCTCTTCGTCCGAAAAGGCGTGCTCATAGGCGTACATCGCCTGCGCGTCCTGCAATATGAGGCAGAGGTCGTCAAGATCCGCCTCCGTCAGGCGGCGCAGGCCCAGCCGCGGCGTCTCTATTATATATTTTTCCATGACCAGTACTGCTCCTCCCCTGTGGCGGGACCGCCCTCCCAGTTGCCGTGGTCGCCACGCATCCTGTATTCCGTCACCATGAACATCTCCCGCCACTCCACCGAGCCGATGGGCCCGTACTGGTCGCACCAGGTGATGTCCATGTAATAGCTGCCCTCCGGCAGCATGGCCAGGTTCCAGCCGTGTTCCCCGTCGTTCCAGTTGGCCGTGCCCTCGATGGCCTTGCAGTACAGCCCCGCCCGCTCGCAGAGGAACTGCATGGTGTACACATAACCAAAGCAGACGGCCCGGCCCTCCGCCAGCGCGCCGTAGGGCGTCTCGCTCAGGTCGTCGTCGCGCACCTTGTAGTCGTACTCCGCCCGCAGGCTGAGCACATAGGCCAGATAGCGGTATTTGTCGTAAGCCGAGGCGTCCTGCGGCATGTTCTCGACTATGTACCCCGCCGCTGCGTCCAGATAGGCCTGTTGCTCCTCCGTCAGATCGTCAAAGCCCTCCCAGGCGTCCTCGGGCTCGAAGGGCGCGGTCTCCGTGCCCAGGTCGTCGCGCGGCTGCGCGGCGATCACCGCCAGGGCCTCCTCCACGGCCGGGGCCATGTCCTCCACGGCCCGCCCGCGCGCTTCCGCCAGGGGGTCGGGCGTGGGCGCGGGCGTATCGGAGGGCGTCGCCGCCGCCCCCTCCGCGCCGGCACAGGCGGAGAGCAGCGCGGTCAGGGTCAGGGCCAGCGTCAGGGCGCGCCATCTGCGGCTCATCGATTTCCCTCCTTCGCGATGCTGAGCGCGATGTGCTGGGCCATCAGCAGCCCCGCCGCCGCCGGCACCCAGACGGCGGAGCCGGGGACGCTCCTGCGCCCCGGCGGGGGCGCTTCCGGCTGCGAGGGCTCCGTGGGCGGCTCGTCGCTGAACACCACCGTCAGGCGCTCCACGCCCCGGCGGCGCAGCTCGCGGCGCATGACGCGCGCCAGCGGGCAGACGTCCGTCCCGTACACGTCCGCTATGCGCAATCGCGAAAGGTCGAGCTTGTTCCCCGTCCCGAGGGCGGAGATGATGGGTATGCCCCCCGCCCGCGCGGCTTCGATGAGGTCCAGTTTGCAGGCCACCAGGTCGATGCAGTCGGCGATATAGTCCCACGGCGCGGGGAAGAACTCGCCGCGCCGCGCGGCCTCATAGCGCTCCGCGCGCGCCGTCACGCGGCAGCCGGGCGCGATGTCCCGCACGCGCCCGGCCATGGCCTCCGCCTTGCTCTGGCCTATGGTGGAGCCGAGGGCCTCTATCTGCCGGTTCAGGTTGCTCTCCGCCACAGTGTCCTCGTCTATCAGCGTCAGCGCGCCCACGCCGCAGCGCGCAAGCGCCTCCGCGCACCAGGAGCCCACGCCGCCGAGGCCGAAAACGGCCACGTGCGCGCGCGCGAGCCGCCCCATGGCTGCCGCGCCCAGCAGCATCTCCGTGCGTATGAGCCTCTCTTCCATCTCCGCCTCCAAAAAAGCGAGGGGGCTTTTTGCCCCCTCGCGCGCTGCTTTCCGCTTATCTCGTCTTGGCGAACCAGCTGACGAAGCCGTTCACGCTCACCGTCGTGGCGGCCACCAGCTCCTCGAGCCAGGCGTTGTAGTCGATGTTGCGCAGTCCCTCGGCGTCCGTGCCGTTGACGCCCACCTGGGCCAGGTAGTCGCAGTAGGGCTCGTCGTCGTGGCCGATGAAGTACACCAGGTGATAGCCGTTGTAGCTGTCGTTCTCCGCGTGGACGACCACGGTGTCGCCGGCCTGGCGCGCGCTGTCGAAGATCCACTCGTCGACGGGGCCGACCATGGAGCCCTCGACGATGTGGGTGTACGCGCCCTCGGCGTCGCCGTAGAGGATGCCCGAGCTGTTCACATCGTCGGAGTACTGCTGCTGCAGCTCATAGAAGCTGTCCTCGGTGGCCTCGCCCTCCTGCCACTCGGCGTAGATGTCCTCGATCTCGCCCTCGGCCGCGGCCAGCTCTTCCTCGCTGTACTCGCCGTCGCCGTCCTCGTCAACGGCCTTGATGAGGATGTGGCGGAAGGAGACGGTGCCCACATCGTTGTCGCTGCGGCCGTAGAACACCACGGCGTAATAGCCGTTGTCCGCGCTCTCGATGATGGTCTCGTCGCCGGGCTGGCGCGCGCTGTCGAGCACCCAGTCGCCGAGCTCGCCGTTCAGGTACTGGCTGACGTAGTAGCCCTGGGTGAGGGTGTAGTCGCTGGGCTCGCCGGCCTCCTCGCCCATCACCTCGGTGATGGCCTCGGCGAAGTTGAGCGCGCTCTGCTCCGCACCGCTCTCATAGGCCTGCAGAATACGCTCCGCGTTCTCCTTGGCCTCGGCCATGGTCTCATCGGTGACGGCCTCGGTGGTCTCCTCGGTCTCCTCGCCCGTCTCCTCGTCGGTGACGGTCTCGGTGGTCTCCACGCGCTCGGCGGAGACGAGGTAGTACTCGAAGCTCAGCGTGTCGAACACGTCGGCGTACTCGTCATAGTACTCATTGAGCTCCTCGCTGCTGTACTCATAGGAGTCGTACTGGTCCCCGGCGTAGGCGCTGGCTATGCTGGAGCGCTCCATCAGCTTGCGCACGGTGTCGAGATCCACGCCCTTGCCGTAGATGACGCTGGCGTAGGCGTCGCCGTCCTTCCAGCCGTAGGCGTCGGCCGCCGTCTCCAGGGAGGCGATGGTCTCGTCGATGGTGGCGGCGTCGTCCTCGCTGAGGGTGTAGCCGGCGGCCGTGGCCGCGGTGTAGAGCGCTGTGACCTCGCGCATGTTCTCCAGCGCCACGGCGCGGAAATAGTCCTCCCAGCTGGCGCCCTCGCCGTCGCCCATGGACTCGGGCAGCGTCATGCCGAGTGCTGCGGCCATGTCTGGGTCGAAGTCCTGCTTGCCCAGGTCGGTGCTGGTGTCGAACAGCATGCCGACGATGGCCGCGTTGTCGGTCTGGAAGCTCATGAGCTCCGAATAATAGTAATACTGGAACTCGGCGTTCGTATACTTCTCATCGCCGATGGTGACGGCGGTGGTGCCGCGGTAGAGCAGGTTGGTGTTCAGGAGCACGATGACCAGCGCGGCCACGACCACGATGGCCGTGACGATGGTCCATGTCCGCCGCTCCTTGCGCGCCTTCTGCGCGGCCTCGCGCTCGGCCAGGCTGCGCTTGTCGACGCCCTCCGCGCGCTCGCTCTGGCGCCTTTTCTTGTCCTGTGATGCGCTCATGGCTGCCTCATCCTTTTCATTCGTGATATGCTCTTGGCGTATAGCCATAGCATTATAACTCAACGCGCCGCGTCATTCAAGCAGAAAATCATGAACGCGCCGTGAATTACGCGGCGCGCTGCGACAAATTTCGCGCGGTATGTGTTGAGCGGGCTGTGCAAATGTTGATAACCGCCGCCATACGCGCCGGAAAAGCGCGCGTTGCGTCCGCTGCGGAAATGTGTTATAATATTTATTTGGAAATCGTAATTCACCCGAAAGAGATGATGTGATGACGATAGAAAACCTGCGCCTCGCCGTGCTGATAGACGGCGACAACGCCCCGCGCGACTGCCTGAAGAGCATCATGGAGGAGATAGCCATCTACGGCACGCCCATGATCAAGCGCATCTACGGCGACTGGGGCAGCCACGGCCTCACCAGCTGGAAAAACACCCTGCTGGAGAACGCCGTAACCCCCAAACAGCAGTTCGCCTACACCACCGGCAAAAACGCCACCGACGCGGCGATGATCATCGACGCCATGGACATCCTCTACACCGGCAAGACGGACGGCTTCGTGCTCGTGAGCTCGGACAGCGACTTCACCCCCCTGGCCATCCGCCTGCGGGAGAGCGGCATGTACGTCCTCGGCATCGGCGAGGAAAAGACCCCCAAGGCCTTCGTCCAGGCCTGCGACAAGTTCATCCGCATCGAGGTCATCCGCGACCGCTATAAAAAGCCCGCCAAGTCCGCCGCCAAGACGGCGGAGAAGGCCCCCGCCGCCAAAACGGCGGCCAAGAAGCCCGCTGCCGCCGCCAAGACGGCTGAGAAGGCCGAAAAGGCCCCCGCCAAGTCCGCCGCCGCCAAAAAATCCTCCGAAAAGGCGGAGGAGAAAAAGCCCGCCGTGCCGGAGGACATCATCGGCCTCATCGCCGACAGCGTGGCCGACCTGGCGGACGACGACGGCTGGATCGACATGTCCAACCTCGGCAACCTTATAATAAAGAAGCAGCCGGACTTCGACCCCCGCACCTACGGCTTCGGCAAGCTCTCCAACATGCTCAAGAACCTGCCCCGCTTCGAGCTGCAGGTGCGCGAGACGAGCGACCCCAACGTGCGGCCCATGTACGTGCGGGACGTGGAGGCGCAGTGACGCGCCGCCGCGCGCTGGCCGGGGCGCTGACTCTGGCCGCCTTCGCGGCGGCCGCCCTGCCCTCGCGCTGCGCCCTCGGTGTCACGCGCTACGAGCTGGGCTACGCCTCGCTGCCCGCGGCCTTTGACGGCTTCCGCCTGGTGCAGCTCTCGGATCTGCACGGCGCGCGCTTCGGGAAGGGCAACTCCCGCCTGCTCGCCGCCGTGCGCGCGGAGCGGCCGGAGCTGATCGCCCTCACGGGCGACGTTTTGCAGACGGGCAGCGACAGCGAGGTCTTCGCCGCCGCCTCGCTCTGCGCCGCCCTGGCGCGCATCGCGCCCACTTATTTCGTCAGCGGCAACCACGACGTCTCCTGCGGCGCGCTGCCCCGGCTGGCCTCCGCCCTCGCCGCGGCGGGCGTGACGTACCTGCGCGGCGGGTATGAGGAGATAACGCGCCCGGGCGGCTCCATCGCCGTCTGCGGCGTGGAGGATGCGCGCGCCGGCGCGCGCGTCACGCCGGCGGACGAGCTCGTGCGCCGCGCGCGGGAAAAATGCCCGGACGGCTTCCTGCTCTTCCTCGGCCACCGCAACGACTGTCTGCGGAAATACCCGGACCTGGACGTGGACCTCGCCCTCGGCGGGCACGCCCACGGCGG
Organism: Candidatus Scatomorpha stercorigallinarum; assembly: GCA_018713375.1. Next base: position 20,096 of record DVOV01000075.1, read on the forward strand.
CATCGTCCGCCTGCCGCTTATCGGCGGGCTGCTGGGCAACGACGCGCGCTTTTTCCCGGACTACGACGGCGGTCTCTACCGCGGCGGCTACGACCTCATCGTCTCCCGCGGCCTGGGGAACAGCGTCCCCATCCCCCGCCTTTTCAACATCCCCGAGATCGTCAGCGTCACGCTGCGGAAAATTTAGTCATACTTTCCCCGGCCCCCGCATAGAATGCAGTTAGACTGTGTCCACGGGGGTGAGTAGCTTGGAAGATATCGACGACCTGATCTTCGGCCGCAGCGAAGGCCTTGAGAGCGACAGATAGATCGTGAGGTGCGCATGGCCCCGCAATTCGATACGCCCGCGGCGCGCACGCTGCTGCTGCCCCTCGCCGCGCGGGCGGACTTCTCCCGCCGCCACCCGGAGCTTTTCCGCGACGCGGCGGCCGAGCGCCTCGCCGGCGAACTGGGCCTGGGCGCGCTGCCGGGCGCTTCCGGCTGGGCGGGCGCGCTATACGCCCTGCGGCAGGACGCCCTCTGCGCCGCCGCCCGGCGCTACCTTGCGCGCCGGCCTGGCGCGCTGCTGCTCGACCTCGGCTGCGGGCTGGATACGCCCTTCCTGCGCGTGGACAACGGCCGCTGCCGCTACCTGGGCCTCGACCTGCCGGAGGTCGTCGCCCTCCGCCGCCGGCTGCTGCCGCCGGGCGAGCGCGAGCGCTATCTCGCCGCCGACGTGCGCAGCCTCTCCTGGCTGGAGGGCATGGACGCCCCGCAGGGGCTCTTCGTCCTCGCCGGCGGGCTGTTCGGCTATTTACAGGAACGCGAGCTGCGCGCGCTGCTCTGCGCGCTGGCGGAGCGCTTCCCCGGCGGCGGCGTGTGCTTCGACGCCGTGGGGCCGCTCTCGCTTGCCATGTCCAACGCCGTATCGCGGCGGGAGGGCGGCGCGCCCATGCGCTTCGCCCTGCGCGGCTGCGAGCGCGCCCTGCGCCCCTGGAGCGCGCATTTTGGGGAGATAAGCCCCCTGCGCCGCCTGCCGGAGCCCTATTCCCGCCCCGGCGCGCTGCCCGCGCGCATCCGCCTGGCGCTGTCCCTGGCGCTGCGCATGGGCGAGCTGCAGCTGGTGGAGATCGCCTTCCGGGCCTGAGCGCAAAGGCAAATTTTATGAAAATACCATGAATATATCACCCCGGCCCGGGAATACTGAGGCCGAGGTGATTTTTTATGACCACGAAGGAGACGCTTTACCTGGACGACGCCCTGGCGCACGCGCAGTTCATGGCCGCGCAGTGCCGCGAGGCGGCCAACACCCTCACCGACCCGGAGCTGCGCCGCCAGGCCCAGCAGCTGGCCGAGGGGCACAGCCGCGTTTACACGCAGTTCTACAACCTTATCTGAGGAGGAGCGACGATGGACGACAAGAGCATTATGGAAAACCTTCTCAACTGCACCAAGGGCACGTGCGACCTCTATATGCACGGGGCCATCGAGTCCCCCACGCCCAACGTGCGCGAGGCCTTCTGCTCCGCGCTCAACACCTCCCTCACCATGCAGGAGGGCATCTACAGCCAGATGACCCAGAAGGGCTGGTACCAGGTGCAGCAGGCTGCGCCGCAGCAGACGCAGCAGGTCAAGAGCAAGTTTCCGCAGCGCGCGTGAGCGATACGAGGGGGACTTAATACGAGG
>DVOV01000076.1 GCA_018713375.1 Candidatus Scatomorpha stercorigallinarum
ATCTCTGCGCCTTGTGTCACGGCTGGGGGAACAGCCGCTCGATGGCCTCCTCGGCCGCGGCCTGCTCGGCCCGCTTCTTGCTCGAGCCGCTCCCGACGCCCACCACCTGGCCGTTGAGGGTCACCTCCACCCGGAAGGTCTTGTCGTGGTCGGGCCCGGACTCGGAGACCAGCTCATAGCTCAGCGTCTGGCCGCTCTTGCGCTGCACCAGCTCCTGCAGCTCCGTCTTGCCGTCGCCGAAGACCAGCCAGTCCCCCGTGTCCAGCGCGGAGAGGATGTGCCGCTCGATAAAAGCGCGCGCCACCTCCAGCCCGCCGTCGAGGTACATGGCGGCGATCAGCGCCTCCACCGCGTCGGCGAGGATGGACGTCCGCTTCCTCCCGCCGGTGTGCTCCTCGCCGCGCCCCAGGCGGATGTAGTCCCCCAGGCCCAGCTCGGCGGCTACGCGCCTGAGGCTGTCCTCGCAGACGAGCTGGGCGCGGACGCGCGTCATGCGCCCCTCGGGCAGCTCCGATTCGCGGCGGTAGAGCGCATCCGCCACCACGAAGCCGAGCACCGAGTCGCCCAAAAACTCCAGCCGCTCGTTGCTCTCGCAGCTGTGGCCGCGGTTCTCGTTGGCATACGAGCTGTGCGTGAGGGCGTTCACCAGCAGCTCCTGGTCGCGGAAGGTATATTCAAGTTTTCCCTCTATGGCCTTCATCAGGCCGTGGCCCCTTCGACGTAGTCCACAAGGTCGCCGATGGTGGAGATCTTCTTCAGGTCGTCCTCGGCGATCTCGCCCAGGTCGAACTCCTCTTCGATGGTCATGCTCAGTTCGACGACGTCCAGGGAGTCGGCGCTGAGGTCGTCGGCAAAGGAAGTGTCGCGGGAGAGCTCATCCTTATCGACGCCGAACTGGTTGGCCACCATGCCGATGATTTTGTCGTAGATCATTTCTCATTCCTCCGTTTTTGCCGCGCCCTCCGCGGGAAGGCGCATGTATTCCGTGTTTTTCGCTATCTCATCTATGACGCCGGCCTTCGCGAAGGCGACGGCCTGGCGGATCGCGCTGAAAATGGCCTCCTCGTTGGAGGAGCCGTGGGCCTTGATAACGGGCCGGGAGATGCCCAGCAGGGCCGTGCCGCCCACCTTGTTCACGTCCAGGCTGTCCTTCATCGCCATGAAGTCGCCCTTGAGCGCCGCGGCGGCCAGCTTGTTCTTGGTGCTCTTGTAGAACACGTCCTTCAGCTTGCCGAGCGCAAACTTTATCATGCCCTCGCTGGCTTTGAGGAAAACGTTGCCCGTGAAGCCGTCCGTCACGGCCACGTCGGCCTTGCCGGCCATCACGTCGTTGCCCTCGATATTGCCGATGAAGTTGATGCGCCCCTCGTCCGCGGCCTTCTGCAGCAGCTTGAAGGCCTCCTTTTGCAGCTCCCCGCCCTTTGTGGGCTCCGTACCGTTGCTCAGCAGCCCGACTTTCGGCTCCGCCACGCCGAGGATGTGTTTGGAATAAAAGCTGCCCATGAAAGCAAACTGCAGGAGGTATTCCGGCGTGCACTCCACGTTCGCGCCACAGTCTATAAGTACCACCCCGTGCTCCCCGGCCGGCAAAACCGGTGCAAGGGCCGCGCGCCTTATCCCGCGCACGCGCTTGACCGTCAGCGTCGCGCCGGTGAGCAGCGCGCCCGTGCTGCCTGCGGAGACGACGGCGTCGCCCTCCCCGTTTTTGAGCATGTTCAGCGCCACGGCCATGGAAGAATCCTTCTTCCGGCGGGTGGCCGTGCTCGGGTCGTCCTCCATGCTGATGACCTCCCGCGCATCCACCACCGTCACTCCCGCGGCGGCGCCGAGGTATTTTTCAATTTCCTCCCGGCGGCCGACGAGCGTGACGTCCACGCCCAGCTCCGACGCCGCCCTAACGGCGCCCATGACCGGCGCCTGCGGCGCGTTGTCGCCGCCCATCGCGTCTACGATGATCCTCAAGACCTCAAGACCTCCTTTGTCTCCATCAGCCCGCCGAGCAGCTCCAGCGAGCGGCGGGATATCTCCGCGTTCTTGTTGCGTTTGCCCTTCACGCGGTAGCCCAGGGGGCTGATGATGCCGAAATTCACATTCATCGGCTGGAACGAGCCCACGCTGCCGCCGGAGACGTACAGCGCCAGCGCGCCGATGGCCGTCTCCTGCGGGAAGTCCACCGCCGGCAGCCCCAGCACACGCGCCGCCGTCTCGATGCCCACGAGCATGCCGCTGGCGGCGCTCTCCACATAGCCCTCCACGCCGGTCATCTGCCCGGCGAAGCTCAGCCGCGGCAGGCCCCTCAGGCGGTAGTAGCGGTCGAGCAGGCGCGGCGAGTCCAGATATGTATTGCGGTGCATGACGCCGTAGCGCACGAACTCCGCCTCCCGCAGCGCGGGGATCATGGAGAACACCCGCTTCTGCTCGCCGAAGGTGAGGTGCGTCTGGAAGCCGACGAGGTTATAGAGCGTGCCCTCGGCGTTGTCGCGCCGCAGCTGCACGACGGCGTAGTCCTCCGCGCCCGTATTGGGGTTTATGAGCCCCACGGGCTTCATCGGCCCGTAACGCAGCGTGTCCTCCCCGCGGCGGGCCATCACCTCCACGGGCATGCAGCCCTCGAACACGGCCCCGTCGTCAAAGCCGTGCGTGGGCGCCTCCTTTGCCGCGCGCAGCTCGGATACGAAGGCCGTATACTCCTCGCGCGTCATCGGGCAGTTTACATAATCTGCCGTACCCTTGCCGTAGCGCGAGGCCAGGTAGGCGTTTCCCATGTCCACGCTCTCGAGCGTGACGATGGGGGCCACGGCGTCGTAAAAATGCAGCCCCGGCTCGCCGCAGAGCGCGGCGATCTTCCCCGCCAGCGCGTCGCTGGTGAGCGGCCCGGTGGCGATGACCACCTCGTCCCCTTCTGGGAAGTCCGCCGCCTCCGCCTCCATGACTTCCACATGCGGGTGCGAGCGCAGCTTATCGGTTATATATCGGGCGAATCCCTCCCGGTCCACGGCCAGCGCGCCGCCGGCGGCGACGCGGTTGGCCTCCGCCGACTCCATTATCAGCGAGCCCAGGCGGCGCATCTCCTCTTTCAGAAGCCCGACGGCGTTCGTCAGGTCGTCCCCGCGCAGGGAGTTCGAGCACACCAGCTCGCCGAAAAGCGGAGACACATGCGCCGGCGTGTACTTGCCGGGCTTCATCTCCACCAGGCGCACGTCTATGCCCCGCCGGGCGAGCTGCCAGGCGCACTCGCTGCCGGCGAGGCCCGCGCCGACCACGGTGACGGCGCTCATTCGGCCGCCTCCTCCGCCGCGGCGCTCTTTTTCGTGCGTTTGGCGGGCGTTTTGCGCGCTGCGGAGGCCGAAGCTTCCTTCTTGGCCGCAGTCTTTTTCGCCGCGCTCTTCCTGGCGGCGGGCTTTTTCGGCTTTTCCTCCTGCGCGGCGGCGGAGCCATCTTTCGCCTCCGCGCCCTCCTTGGCCTCCGCGCCCTCCTCCGTCTTGGCCGTGCGCCGGCGGTAGCCGCGCTTGTCCTCAGGCGTGAAGTTGGGGCAGTTCTCGTTGATGCAGAAGGCCTTCATGCGCCCGCGGCCGGAGGGCTTGAACATCGTCTTGCCGCACTCTGGGCAGACCTCCTTGGTCGGCACGTCCCAGGTCATGAAGCCACACTCGGCCCCGCGCTCGCAGGCGTAATAGGTGTAGCCGCGCTTGGAGGTGCGCTTGAGTATGCGGCTGCCGCACTTGGGGCACTTGCCGGGCATCTCCACCACGATGGGCATGGTGAAGCTGCACTCAGGATAGCCCGGGCAGGCCAGGAAGCGGCCGAATCGGCCGGATTTTATCACCAGGTTGCGCCCGCAGACGGGGCACACTTCCTCGGACACCTCGTCCGGCACCTTGATGCGGACGCCCTCCATGGCCGTCTCGGCGTCCTTCATCTCCTTCTCAAAGCCGCCGTAGAAGCCGGAGAGGTAGTCCCGCCAGCTCTCCTTGCCCTTTTCGATGTCGTCCAGCCCATCCTCCATGCGCGCGGTGAACTTGAGATCGACGATGTCGGGGAAGCGCTCCTCCATCAGCCCCGTGACGGTCTCGCCAAGGGCGGTGGGGCGCAGGTAGCGCCCCTCCTTCACCACGTACTCGTGGCTGAGGATGGTGGTGATAGTGGGAGCGTAAGTGCTCGGGCGGCCGATGCCCTTCTCCTCCATCGCGCGGATGAGCGTGGCCTCCGTATAGCGCGGGGGCGGCTGGGTGAATTTCTGCTCTTTGTCGAGGTTCTTCAGCTCCAGCTGCTCGCCCTCCTGCAGGTTGGGCAGGGGCTTGCGCGCCGGGGCGGCCTCGTCGTCCCTGGTGTCGTCATAGACGGCCGTGCAGCCGGGGAACACCAGCTCCGAAAAGCTGGCCTTGAACACGTTCCCCTCGCAGACGGCGTCGATCTGCACGTTATCATACACCGCGTTGGTCATCTGGCAGGCGATGAAGCGCCCCCAGATGAGGCGGTAGAGCATGTACTGCTCTTTCGTCAGGTCCTTGCGCACCTGCTCGGGCGCGATATCGGCATAAGTGGGGCGGATGGCCTCGTGCGCGTCCTGCGCGCCGGCCTTCGTCTTGTAGCGCCTCGGCTCCGGCGGGCAGTAGGCCGGGCCGTAGTGGGCGGTGATATAGCTGCGCGCGGCGGCCACGGCCTCGTCCGAAAGGCGCAGCGAGTCCGTCCTCATGTAGGTGATGAGGCCGATGGTGCCGTGGTTGGTCACGTCCACGCCCTCATAGAGCTGCTGGGCGATGCTCATCGTGCGCCGGGGCGTCATGCCCAGACGCCGGCTGGCCTCCTGCTGCAGCGTGGAGGTGATGAAGGGCGGCGAAGGGCTGCGGTTCTTCTTCCCGCGCTTGACGGTGTCTATGGTGAAAGGCTTTCCTTCCACCGCGGCGATAACCGCGTCGGCCTCCGCCTCGCTCTTGATTTCCTCCTTGCCCTCGCTGCCGCCGAAATAGCGGGCGGTGAACTCGCCGCCCTCCTCGCGCTTCAGCAGCGCGTCGAGCAGCCAGTACTCCTCCGGCACGAAGGCGCGGATCTCCCGCTCGCGGTCCACGACCATGCGCGTGGCCACGCTCTGCACGCGCCCGGCGGAGAGCCCGCGGCGTATCTTCTTCCACAGCAGCGGCGAGAGCTCATAGCCGACGATGCGGTCGAGTATGCGCCTGGCCTGCTGCGCGTCCACCAGGTCCTGGTCGATCTCCCGCGGGCGCTTGATGCTCTCGGTGATCACATTGCGCGTGATCTCGTTGAAGGTGACGCGCTGGGCCTTGCCGTCCGGCAGGCCGAGCAGCTCCTTCAGGTGCCAGGCGATGGCCTCCCCTTCGCGGTCCGGGTCGGTGGCCAGATAGACCATGTCCGCATCCGCGGCCAGGCGCTGCAGCTCGGCGATGAGCTCCGTCTTGTCCTTCACGGGCGTGTACTGCGGCGTGAAGCCGTGCTCGATGTCCACGCCCATGGTGCTCTTCGGCAGGTCGCGCAAATGGCCCATGGAGGCCACGACCTTATAGTTCTTGCCCAGATAACGTTCGATGGTCCTGGCCTTGGCCGGGGACTCGACTATGACCAGTGCCGTCTTTGCTTTTGCCATCAAAACATCCTCACTTTTGGATAATGTTCAAAGAGAAACGCTTGCCCGGCTCCTGGCGGACATAGCCGCCTATCTGCAGCAGCGTCAGCTCCGAAAGGGCCTCGGCCGCCGGCAGGCCGGTCTTCTCTATGATATCGTCGATGTGTACGGGGCCGGCGCTCAGGCAGTTGACGATGCCAAGCTGCTTTTCGCTCAAGCCCTCGAGCTGTTTCTTCAAGTCAATATATTCCGGCTCGGGCGGCTTGTCAATGCCTTTTTTGCGGCCCGGCTCGCGCAGCTTGGCGAATCCAGCGCCGTCCTCGGGCGCATCGGGCGCCTTTTCCGGCGCCGCGGCGGCGGCCTCGTGCTCCGGCATCGCCCGCTCGGCGGGCAGCGTCCGCGCGGACTTCCCCGGGTCGCGCAGCGAGGGGAAGCGCGCGAAAAAGTCCGCCAGCACATCCCGCGCGTCCGTGGCCGGGCTCGCGCCCTCCTTCAAAAGGGCGTTGGAGCCGGCGGCCGCCGGCGCGTCCGCGTTCGCGGGCACGGCAAACACCTCCCGCCCCTGGCTGAGCGCCTCGTCGGCAAAGAGCAGCGCGCCGCTCTTCGCCGGGGCCTCCGCCACCACGCAGGCCACCGTGAGGCCGGAGGTGACGCGGTTGCGGGCGCGGAAAAAGGCCGCGTTCCCCGGCGTCCCCGGCGGGTATTCGCTGACGATGGCGCCCACGGTCTCCACGTCCCGGGCCAGGGAGCCGCCCCAGCGGCGGTCGTCGATGGCCGAGCCCAGCACGCCCACGCAGGAGCCGCCGGCCATCAGCGCGCCCTCCGCCGCCGCGGCGTCCACGCCGCCGGTGAGGCCGGAGACGACCAGCGCGCCGCAGCGCGTGAGCTCATAGCCCATGCGCGTGGCCATTTTCAGCCCGTAGGGCGTCGCCCGGCGCGTACCCACCACGGCCACCGCCGCCAGGTCGTCTATCGAGGGCAGCCGCCCGCGCACATAGAGCACCAGCGGCGGGTCGTATATGGCCGCCAGGCGCCGCGGATAGGCCGCGTCCTGTAACGTCAGTATGCCTATGCCCTCCTGCTCGCAGCGCTCGATGATGTTCAGCGCCGCGTCCAGCCGGCGGGCGGAGAGCGCCTCGCGCTCCTCCTCCGTCAGCAGCCCGTCGCCCTTCAGCTCATCTATAGGCGAGAAAAACAGCTCCCTCGCCCCGCCATAGCGCCCGATGAGCTCCTGCTTCACGCGGGGGCGCACGCCGGTGAGCGCGGAGAGCCAAAGCCAGTATCTCAGTTCCGACATCACGTCACCCCTATCCTCGCGCGCGCCAGTTCCCACATGGCCACCACGGCGGCCATGGCGGCGTTCAGCGACTCGCTGTCCGGCGCCATCGGTATCAGCGTCAGCGCGTCGCACAGCGACTTCATTTCGGCCGACAGCCCGTGCCCCTCGTTGCCGATGGCCACGGCCGCCCCGCCGCGCGGCAGCTGCCTGATGTCCAGCGCGCGCTCGCCCAGCGCCGCGCCGTAGAGCGGCAGCCCCCAGCGGCGGACCGTCTCCGCCGCCTCCGCCGCCGTCAGCTCCAGCACGCACTGGCGGAAGGCCGCGCCCATGGTCGCACGCACCACCCGCGGCGAGGAGACATCCGCGCAGCGGCCGCAGAGCAGCACGGCGTCCACGCCGAAGGCGTTGGCCGCGCGTATCACCGTGCCCACGTTCCCCGGGTCCTGCACATCCTCCAGCAGGATGGCCGTATCCGCGCGCGCCGGCGCGGCGATGCGCGGCAGCTCCAAGCTGAACACCGGCCCCGGGCTGCTGGCCACGGGGGAAGCGTAGCCCACGAGCTCCGCCGGCGCGCGGTATATGGCCGTATCCGGCATCAGGCCCTCCGGCGGGTCCATGCCCTCTGCCAGCAGCAGCGCCGTCACGCGGCAGCCCGCCGCGAGCGCCTCGCCCAGCAGCTTGACGCCGTCGAGCACGGTCTGGCCGCTCTCGCGGCGCAGCGCGCCGTCGTTCGCCAGGGCGCGCAGGCGTTTTATGAGCGGGTTTTTCCTCGAGGTGATCAGCTCCATCGACGCACCGTCCAAATTCCTTAGTTGATATCTACAATATGCGCAAAAGGCTGATTTGTCAACCGCTGCGCGCAAAAGAAGCGCCCCGCCCGCAGATGCGGGCGGGGCGGCGCTGTTCATTCCGCCTCCGGCGCGCCGGAGGGCGTCACCGGCGCGGGTGAGGCCTCCGCTCCCGGCGTGTTCTCCGTGCCGGGCGCGTCCTCCGCGCCGGGCGAGGGGCTCGCGCCCTGGCCGGTGAGCGCGGCGTAGCTCAGCGGCCCGGCGCACTCGGGGTATTCCTCGATGTCCCACCAGTAACCGCCCCACATCTCCGCGTCGCTGCGCAAAAACGTGCTGGCAAAGCCCTGTTCCGCAGCGCGGGACGTGTCCACGTGGTAGCTCGCGCCGTCCACGGTGATGATGTTCCAGTAGTGCTCGGCGCGGTCCAGCCGGCCCTCCACCACCACGCAGCCGATGCCCAGCGTGTCGCAGAGCGCCTTGTAGGCCAGGGCCATGCCCTCGCAGTCCGCGCTGGAGCGCACGAGCGCGTCGTAGGCCGTGCCGCCGCCTTCTGTCTCGCTGCTACGGCAGTTTTCGGTGAGCAGGCGCGCGCACTGCAGCGCACGGTAGGCGTCCCCCTCCGCGGTGATGAGCGCGGCAAGGCGGGAGACGGCCTCGTTCAGCTCGCCGTGCATCTGCTCCAGGTCCCCGCCGCCCGTCGGGTAGCTGATGCGCACGTCGTATATGCGCTGCATCCCCAGCCCGGAGTACACATCCACGGTCGCCGTGGGCTTCACGACGCACGCGAGCGGATTGCTCATATATGCCTCAGTGACATAGCCTTCCGCCTCGTCCTCGTCCACATCCGTGACGGAGACGAGCACCACCAGCCCCGGGCTCATGGCCTGTACGGCCCCGGCGATGCTGGTGTAGAGCCCCGCGGCGGTGGCGACGTTGACGATGGAGTCTATCTCCTCCTGCGAGCGCTTGTAATAGACGTATATCTGCGCCTCGGTGTAGACGACGATGGTGTTCACCTCGTAGGAGATGTAGTCCACAGCATAGCTGCCGAGGGCCGTCTCGCGGCTGACGGAGTTGCAGGCGGAGGCCAGGTCGTCGCTGATGTTCTCGCCGGAATAACCGCTCAGGTCGAGCGTGCCGGACTCGTCGTGCCGTGTCACCAGCGAGCTGATGGCCAGGCGCAGCGTCGTGTAGCTGGTGACGGGTATGGCCCCGTCGCTGCCGGCGGTCGGGCGGGCGTACTCATAGTCCGTGGCGGAGAAATACTCCTTGTCGAACACCGAAGCGCAGCCCGAGGCAGGCAGCAGCAGCGCCGCCGCCAGCAGCAGGCATATGATACGCGCGAAGCGTCCGCGCAAGGCCGTTTCCCCCTTCCAGGCGCTCAGCCGCCCAGCTCCTCGCCGATGATGACGATCTCGGCCTTCTCCATGCCCATCATGGGCTCCATCAATATGCCGAGGCCGCGGCAGAGGCGCTGCGGGCTGCGGCAGTCGTAGCACTTCAGCTCGCCCTTTGCGCAGGGCGTGTCCATGCCCATGCCGCGGGCGCGCAGCGGCGCGGCTATATTGCGGGCGCGCCAGATGGCCCGCTCCAGCGTGGGCTCGATCTTGTTGACGCCGGCGACGATGTAGAGCCGTTTGTGCCCGTAGAAATTGGCCGCCAGGCGGTTGCCGGTGCCGTCGATGTTGACGATCTCGCCCGTCTCGCTGATGGCGTTGGCGCCGGTGATATAGGCCTCCGTGGCCATGGCGCGGACGCGGGCCTCCTCGCCCGTTTTCCAGTGCCAGACGACGTCGGGACACACGGCGGTGAGCTTATCGTAGACGCCGATGGCGTCCGCCGTGCCGCAGCCGCCGATGCCCACGGTCAGGCCGGCCATGTCCTGCGCCAGATAGTCCGCCGCCTCCGCGCCGGTGGCGAAATAGCGGAAGGAAAAGCCCCTGCCTTCTGCGCTCTTTTTCAGCTTCTCAATGTCCATTTCGTGTCTCCTTTCATCAGTTTTCGCTTGCTATGTTCTCAAAGCCGTTGCCGAACACGTCCCTGGCGTCGGTGACGATGAGGAATGCATGCACGTCCACGTTCTTTACGATCTTGCGCACCTGGGTGATCTGCGTCTTTTTGATGACGCAGAGGATGACGTTCTTGGCCCGGCCGGTATAGGCCCCCTCGCCCTTGAGCAGCGTCACGCCGCGGCCCAGCTGGCTGGTGATGGCGTTTTTCAGCTTGTCGCTCTCGTCGCTGATGATGTAGCACACCTTGCTCGTGCCGAGGCCGTAGAGCACCAGGTCGATGGCGCGGGAGACGACGAACATGGCGATGGTGGAGTACATCGCCGCCTCCAGGGAGTTGAAGATGAGCGCGTAGGCGGCGAGGATGATGACGTCCAGTATCAGCATCAGCGTGCCGAAGTTGAGATAGGCGTAGCGCAGGCGCAGGAACTTGACGACGATGTCCACGCCGCCGGTGGTGACGCCCGCGCGGTAGATGATGCCGAGCCCCGTGCCGTTGAGCACGCCGCCGAAGATGGTGCCCAGCAGCACGTTGTCCGTCGCCTCCCAGCCGATGAGGGAAAAGAGGTCGATGAACACGGACGAGGCGGCCATGCCGGTGAAGGAGCCGATGACGAAGCCGAGCCCGAAGCGCTTCCAGGCGGCGATGAAGAGCGGTATGTTCATGATGATGTTCATCACGCCCACGGGCAGGTCCGTGAGCATGTTGATTATCATGGCAATGCCCGTGAGCCCGCCCGCCAACACCTGGTTGGGGTAAAAGAAGAACTGGAAGCCCACGCCGTAAATGGCGGCGCCGATGATGATGAGAGCATATTCCTTTACATATTCCTTGGCAGTTCGCTTGGGTATCATGGTTCAGCCCTCCAGAAGTGACATCTGTTTTTCGCCCCTGTCCTCGTCGCGCAGCAGCGCGCCGGCGGCCGGCAGGCTGCGCACGCGGTAGCGGGCGAGGTTCTTGATACCGGTCTCGTGCAGGGGCCGCGCGGCGGTCAGCCTGTACTTCGGCTTCATGGTCATCACGCCCACGCCCTGGGTGCTGCGGGAGGCCTTGGGCGCGAGCAGCGCGGAGTTGAAGATCAGCGCCCGCCCCTCGGTGGAGAAGGCGGCGATCTCGATCTCGCCGTCCAGCTCGAGCACGCACGAAATCGGGCTCTTGTCGGAATAGGCGTTGACGAGCTTTTTGCGGTTGGTCTTGGTCTCATAGGCCGAGAGCGGCACGCGCGCGGCCTTGCCGTTTTCAAAGAAAAACACCAGCTGCCGGCTGTAGTCGCCCGGCGCGATCACCGCGACGACGGCCTCGCCCTCGTCCATGCCCAGGTGCGAAGGCAGATAGGTGCCGAGGACGGAGGCCTTGGCGTCGGCAAAGTCCGCCAGGCGGGCCTTATAGGCCTGCTGCCGGTTGGTAAACACCAGTATCTCGGCCCTGTTCGTGGCCTCGAAGTCCCTTCCCGGCCCGTCGCCCTCCTTATATTTCTGTTCGGAGGACATGCGCAGCGACTGCGGCGTTATCTTCTTCAGATAGCCCTCACGGGAGACGAAGACATGCACGGCGTAGTCCTCCGCGCCCTCGTCCTCCTCCGGCTCGGGCAGCTCGTCGGCATAGACGATGCCCGTACGCCGCGGCTCGGCGTATTTTTTGATGATGCCCTCGAGCTCGCGGATGATGACGTTCTGCAGCTTTTTGCGGCTGTTGAGCGTGGCTTCCAGGCCGGCGATGTCCCGCTCCAGCTCCTCCGTCTCCGCCGTGCGCTTGAGGATGTACTCGCGGTTGATGTTGCGCAGCCTGA
>DVOV01000077.1 GCA_018713375.1 Candidatus Scatomorpha stercorigallinarum
GGGGGATTTCGCTCGCTGCGGCGAGCGGCCAAGGGCGCTGCCCTTGGGACCCGCCGCCTTTTGAAAAAGGCGGGCGAAAACTTCAGATATGGCCGCGATATGGGACGGGCTTATTTGCGCTTGAAGGGCGCTGTTTGGAGGTTCTTATGATAAACCGGGGAGAGATACTGGAGACCATTGAGATGATCGACCAGCAGCACCTGGATGTGCGCACGGTGACGATGGGCATATCGCTGCTGGACTGCTGCGACAGCAGCGCGGAGGCTGCCTGCCGCAAGATATACGACAAGATCACGCGCTCGGCGAAGGACCTGGTGCGCGTGGGCGAGGAGATCGAGGCCGAATTCGGCATACCCATCGTGAACAAGCGGATCTCCGTCACGCCCATAGCGCTCGTCGCCGCGGCGTCGGACGCGGAGGACTATGTCCCGTTTGCAAGGGCGCTGGACAGGGCGCGCGAGGCGACGGGCGTGAACTTCGTCGGCGGCTTCTCCGCCCTGGTGCAGAAGGGCATGACCCCGGCTGATGAAAAGCTCATCCGCTCGATACCCGAGGCCCTGGCGGAGACGGAGCTCGTCTGCTCGAGCGTGAATATCGGCTCCACCCGCGCGGGGATAAACATGGACGCCGTGGCGCTGATGGGCGAGACGGTGAAGCGCACTGCGGAGCTGACCGCCGCGCGCGGCGGCTTCGGCTGCGCGAAGCTCGTGGTGTTCTGCAACGCCGTGGAGGACAACCCCTTCATGGCCGGGGCCTTCCACGGCGTGAGCGAGCCGGACACGGTGATAAACGTCGGCGTCTCCGGCCCCGGCGTGGTGCATCACGCGCTGCGCGCCGTGCGTGGCGCGGACTTCGGCGTGGTGGCCGAGACGGTGAAGAAAACGGCCTTCCAGGTGACGCGCATGGGCCAGCTCGTGGCGCAGGAGGCGTCCAGGCGGCTGGGCGTGCCCTTTGGCATAGTGGACCTCTCCCTCGCGCCCACGCCGGCCGTGGGCGACAGTGTGGCGCGCATACTCGAGGAGATGGGCCTTGAAAAGTGCGGCACGCACGGCACCACGGCGGCCCTCGCGCTGCTGAACGACGCCGTGAAAAAGGGCGGCGTGATGGCCAGCTCCTCGGTGGGCGGCCTCTCCGGCGCCTTCATCCCCGTCAGCGAGGACGAGGGGATGATCGCCGCCGCTGCGCGCGGCGCGCTCACCATCGACAAGCTGGAGGCCATGACCTGCGTCTGCTCTGTGGGGCTGGACATGATCGCCGTCCCCGGCTCCACGCCGGCCAGCACCGTCGCCGCCATCATCGCCGACGAGGCGGCCATCGGCATGATAAACAACAAGACCACCGCCGTGCGCATCATCCCCGCCCCGGGCATGGAGGTGGGCGACACGGTGGAGTTCGGCGGGCTGCTGGGCAGCGCGCCGGTGATAGCGGTGCACAAGGCCTCCTCTGCGGACTTCATCGCCCGCGGCGGGCGCATACCCGCCCCGCTCAATTCCCTGAAGAACTGAGGCGCTCAAGATGACTGACGAGAAAAAAGCGCGCATTTCGGAGCTCACGCGCATCTCGCGCGAGCGGGAGCTCACGGAGGAGGAAAAAGCGGAGCGCGCCGCGCTCCGGGAGGAGTATCTTGCCGAATGGCGCCTCGGCGCGCGGCAGGTGCTGGAGAACACCTATATCGTCGATGAAAAGGGCAACAAGAGGAAGTTGAGGCAGAAATGAAGGACATCATACTGCTGAAACAGGGCGAGGTGGTGCTCAAGGGCCTGAACAAGCGCTACTTTGAGCAAAAGCTGCTCACCAACGTCCGTAAACGGCTCAAGCCGCTGGGCAATTTCCACGTCTACTGCGTGCAGTCCACGGTGTATGTGGAGCCGGAGGACGACGCGGCGGACATGGACGCCGCCTTCGAGGCCATGAAGCACGTGTTCGGCATCATCGCCCTCACGCGCGCCGCCGCCTGCGAGAAGAATGAGGACGCGATATTTGAAAAGGCCCGCGAATACCTCCGCGAGGACATGGAGAACGCCGCGAGTTTCAAGGTGGAGACCCGCCGCTCGGACAAGAGCTTCCACATGACGAGCATCCAGCTCAGCCAGTATGTGGGCGGCCTGCTGGCGGACGCCTTCCCCAACACGCGGGTGGACGTGCGCCACCCGGAACTGGTCGTCCACCTGGAAGTGCGCGACTACGCGGCCTATGTCCACGCCGCGCCCACGCCCGGCGCGGGCGGGATGCCCGTGGGCTCCAACGGCCGGGCGGTGACGCTGCTCTCCGGCGGCATCGACTCGCCCGTGTCCAGCTACATGATCGCCCGCCGGGGCGTGAAGCTGGTGCCGCTGCACTTTTTCTCCTTCCCCTACACCTCGGAGGCCGCGAAGGAGAAGGTGATAGAGCTCGCGCGGCTGCTCGTGCCGGCCTGTGGGCCGATGTGCCTCGAGGTGGCGCCATTCACGCACATACAGGAGGAGATACGCGCCAAATGCCCGGAGGAGTATTTCACGCTGGTCATGCGCCGCTTCATGATGCGCATCGCCGACCGCGTGGCGCAGCGCAACTCCTGCCGTGCCATCGTCACGGGCGAGAACCTGGGCCAGGTGGCGAGCCAGACCATGGAGGCCATGGCGGTGACCCACTGCGTGACGGGCCTGCCGGTGCTCCAGCCGCTGGTGGGCATGGACAAGGAGGAGATCGTGCGCCACGCGCGCAATATCGGTACGTTCGAGACCTCGATACTCCCCTATGAGGACTGCTGCACCGTTTTCACCCCCCGCCACCCGCGCACCAAGCCGAAGCTCGCCGAGGTGGAGGCCGCCGAGGGCGCGCTGGACGTGGAGGCCCTGGTGGAGGAGTCCGTGAACGGCATCGAAAGGATATGGATAGACCTTGAAAGCTGAGATCATCTCCGTCGGCACCGAGCTGCTGCTCGGCAGCACGATAAACACGGATGCCGCGGATGTGGCTGTGCTGCTCAGCGAGTACGGCATAAACGTCTACTGGCAGACCGTGGTGGGCGACAACCCCGGCCGCGTGGCGGAGGCCGTGCGCCGCGCCCGAGAGCGGGCCGACCTCATCATCACCACCGGCGGCCTGGGCCCCACCTGCGACGACCTCACCAAGAGCGCCCTGGCCGAGGGCTTCGGCATGGAGCTGAAGCTCGACCGCGGCGAGGAGGAGTGGCTGCGCGGCCTCTGGGAGAAGCGCGGCTACCGCGAGTTCACGCCCAACAACCTGCAGCAGGTGTACCTGCCGGAGGGCTCCGCGCCGCTGCGCAACGACTGGGGCACGGCCCCCGGCTGCTATTTCGAGCGCGAGGGCGTGCGCGTTATCATGCTCCCCGGCCCGCCCAGCGAGCTGCGGCCGATGCTCGAGCACCGCGTGCGGCCCATCCTCGCCGCCCTTTCGGACGGCGTCATCGTCTCGCACAACGTGCACTTTTTCGGCATCGGCGAGAGCGAGATGGAGTACCGCCTGCGCGACTACATGGAGCGGCTCACCAACCCCACGCTTGCGCCCTACGCCAAGCAGGGCGAGTGCCTGGTGCGTGTGACGGCCAAGGCCCCCACGCGCGAGGCTGCGGAGGAGATGATGAAGCCCGTCATCGAGCGCGTGCTCGCCGAGTTCGGCGACCTGGCCTATGCCGTGGACGGGGCCAACCTGGCCGAATTCACGGTCCGCCGGCTGCTGGAGGAGGGCGTCACCCTCGCCTGTGCGGAGAGCTGCACCGGCGGGGAGCTGCAAAAGCGCGTGACGGACATCCCCGGCGCCAGCGCCGCGCTGCTGGGCGGCGTGGTGGTGTACACAAACGAGGCCAAGGAGAGGCTGCTGGGCGTCCCCCATGAGCTGCTGGAGGAAAAGGGCGCCGTCAGCCGCGAGGTGGCGGCGGAGCTCGCGCGGCGCGTGCGCGAAAAGTTGGGCTCCGGCCTCGGCGTGGGCATCACCGGCCTCGCCGGCCCGGATGGGGACGGCGTACACGAGGTGGGGACGGTGTTCATCTCCCTGGCGGACGGGAGCGACGTCTGGGTGCGGGAGATACACGTCCCCGGTCGCGGCCGCGCCGGCGTGCGGCTCTATGCCTGCCAGCACGCCCTGGACATGATCCGCCGCCGCCTCGGCGGCCTCAGCGTGGGATAAGGAGGTCACATATGAGATTATACCTTGCGCGGCACGGCGAATCCGAGGGGAACGTGAAGCGCCTGTTCTACGGCGTCACGGACCTGGCGCTGACGGAGCGCGGCCGCGCCCAGGCCCGCGAGCTGGGCGAAAAGCTCGCCGGCGTACATATCGCCCGCTGCTTTGTGAGCCCGCTCTCGCGCGCGGACGAGACGGCGCGCCTGGCCCTCGCCGGGCGGGACGTGCCCATCGTCACCCGCCGCGAGCTCATCGAGCAGGACATGGGGGACTTTGAAAACAAGGGCTATGAGCAGCTGCTCGCGGAGTACCCCGGGCTGGTGCAGGGGATGCTCGCCGACTGGTCGCTCTTCCCGCCGCCGGGCGGGGAGAGCTTTGAGCAGGTCAGCGCGCGCACACGCTCGCTGCTCGACGAGGTGCTCGCCGAAAACGAGGACACGCTGCTCGTGGGCCACAACGGCGCGCTGGCCACGCTGATCATCCAGCTGCTGGACATGCAGCCGCGGGCCGTGACGCACATCTGGATGCTCCACGGCTGCTACACGAGCGTGGACATCAGCCACGGCTTCGTGCGGCTGGAGTATTTCAACAAATAGGGCGGAGGCAAACTGTGAAAAACGCTATCCTGGAAAAATTCCGCCGCGGCGAGCCCAGCCTCGGCATCATCAGCCACCTGCTGAGCGCCCCGGCCATCGAGGTGCTGGCCTACACGGGCATGGACTACGTGCTCATCGACCTGGAGCACTCGCCCATCGGCGCCGAGCACGCGGCGCGGCTGGTGGGCGTGGCCCAGGGCGCGGGCCTGGCGCCGCTGGTGCGCGTGGACGGCATCGGCCGCAGCCAGATACTGAAAATGCTGGACGTGGGCGCGGCCGGCCTTGTCGTCCCCCAGCTGGAGACGGTGGAGCAGGCGCGCAAGCTGGTGAGCTACGCGAAATTCCCGCCGCTGGGCAACCGCGGCTACTGCCCCACGCGCGACGGCGGCTGGGGCAGCGGCAGCTGCTATGAGCGCGGCATGGACGGCTACATGGCCGAGGCCAACACCTCCACGCTGCTCATCCCCCAGTGCGAGACGGCGGGATGCCTGGAGCACATCGAGGAGATCGCGGCCGTGGAGGGCGTGGACGGCATCTTCATCGGCCCGTTCGACCTCTCCATCGCCCTCGGCATCCCCGGGCAGTTCGGCGACCCCCTGCTGACGGAGGGCATCGAGCGCGTGCGCCGCGCCTGCGCCGCCGCGGGCAAGCTCTGCATCATGTACGCAGGCAGCGGCGAGGCCGCGAAGCGCTACTTCGATCAGGGCTTCCCCAGCGTCGCCGCCGGGCTGGACATCGAGGTGCTGAAGCTCGCCGTGCGCGGCATCGCCTCCGCCGCCCGCCCCTGAGCGGCGGCTCGAGCGCAAAAAACTGCTGAAAGGAGGCCGCCGGCGGTGCGGAACCTGTACTTCATACGCCACGGCGACGTGGAGATGCCCGGCGGCCAGCGCCGCTGCGTCGGCGCGTCGGATTACCCGCTCTCCGCCCTGGGGCGGCTGCGCGCCGTGCTGCTCGCGCCGGGCTTTGAGTCGCGCGAGCTGGGCGAAGTGTTCGTCAGCCCGCTCTCTCGCGCGCGGGAGACGGCGGAGCTGATGGGCGTGCGCGGCGTGGCCCTGCCCGGCCTGCGCGAAGCGGGCATGGGCGAGTGGGACGGCCTCACTTTCGAGGAGATACGCGAGCGCTGGCCGGAGCTGTTCGCGCGCCGGGGAAAGGAGCTGTGGCTGCTGCCGCCGGGCGCGGAGGAAGCCGCGGAGGTGCTCGCAAGATACATGCGCGCGGTGGAGGAGGCCCTCGCCTGCACGCACGGGGATCTCGCCTTCGTCGGCCACCGCTCGGCCACGCGCCTCTTCCTGGGCCATGTCCTGGGCATGGACGCGGCCGCGGCGGCCAAACTCGAGCTCAAATACGGCTCCGTCACCCATCTGGAATACGAGGACGGCCGCTTTGCCCTGCACGGCCGCGCCGGACGCCGCCCGCGCCCAGAGCTGCTGCCCGCGCTCTGCCACAGGATGCTCGCCGCCGTGGCGCCGGAAAAAGTGGCCGCCCACTGCCGGGCCGTGGAGCGGGAGGCGCTGCGCCTCGTCTGCTCGCTGGCCGCGGCGGGCGTGTGGCTGGACGAATTCGCCGTCAGCGCCGGCGCGCTGCTGCACGACGTCGCCCGCACCGAGCCGCAGCACGCCCAGCGCGGCGCGGAGTACCTGACGGAGCTGGGCTATCCGCGCGTGGCGGACATCGTGCGCCAGCACCACGGCCTGGACGCCCCGGGCGAGCTCAACGAGGCGGCGGTGGTGTTCCTCGCCGACAAACTCGTGCAGGGGGAGCGTTTCGTGGGCGTGGAGGCGCGCTTCGCCGCCAGCGAGGCCAAGTGCCTCACGCCGGAGGCCAAAGCCGCCCACGCCGAACAGCTCGCGCAGGCGCGGCAGGTGGAAAAGCTCGTCCGCCAGGCCGCCCCCCGCGCCCGCATTGAGCCCACCGCCTTTTGAAAAAGGCGGCCGAAAACTTCAAATAGAGCGGCGCACAGCGCACGTAGCGTAGAACAAAAGCCGCGGGGCACTGCCCCGCGGCTTTTCTGCTATAAGTTTCCGCAAACCTCACCGTAGACCAGGGCACAGCCCACTGCCTCCAGGCGCAGCCTGGCAGCGGCCGTTGGCCGCTAGGATTCCATTTGCTTGCCGAGGAAGGCGGCGACGGTCTGGGCGAGCTTGTGCTCCACCTCGCCCGGGGGCGGGGCGTTTTTGGGCGCGGCGAAGAGCACGCAGCCCATGATATCGCCCTCCGAGATGACGGGCGCGGCGACGGCCACGCAAAAGCCGCTCTCGCCCTCGGTGATGGGCACGGAGCAGATGCCGCCGTCCTGGCGGAAGAGCCGGCGCGACTCCATGATCTGCTCCAGCTCGGGGCTGATGCGCTTGTCGAGCAGCTCGCGCCGCCCGCCGCCGGAGACGGCGATGACCGCGTCGCGGTCGCAGACCGCCGCGACGGCGTCCGTGGACTTGTGCAGCGAGTCGCAGATCTGCGCGGCGAAATCGGAAAGCTCGCCAATGGGCGAGTATTTCTTGAATATGACCTCCCCGTCCTTGTCCGTAAATATCTCCAACGGGTCGCCGTCACCGATAACATTGGCGCGGAGCACCTTGTCCGTGTGGTGCGCTGCGCTCTGCACTACGCTCACCGGCTCCGTACCGCCGTTTCCGCCGCCTTCGCCGCCCTCGCCGCCGTACGCATCGGGAAGCTCGCCGCGGCGCAGCAGCGTGTCTATGTCGGCCTTGAGCCTTATCTCGACGTGGTCCTCAAAGACGTAGATGCGCTCTATGATGAGCTCCAGATCCTGCTTTTCCAAATGCGGCTTGGCGAGGATGTCGTCAAAGACGTCCATCGCCGTCTTGGCGGCGCGGTTGGTACGGATGATGGCGTTGCGCTTGTCCGTGACGCGCTCGAGCTGGTTTTGAAGCCCCTCTATGCGGCGCATGAGGTCGGCCTCCAGCTCGTCGTAGGTCTCTTCGAGCACGGCCTCGTTCTCCGGGTGGCGCATGATGTCGCGCACGCGCTGCCGCTTGGTGGCCTTCAGCTCCTCCTGCGCGTCGAGCAGCACGTCCTCTAAATTCGCCGCGCTGCGCTCCGTCTCCGCCACGTCCTCCGGCTCGCGGGCTATCTCCGCGTTCAGCTCGGCGAGCATCTCCGCGGAGTTGTCACGCACCTTTTTGAGGTAGAGCTTCACGAGCTCGTCCAGCTTGTCCACGCGGATATGGTGCGTGGTGCAGCCGGCAGTGCCGCGCCGGTGATAGGTGCCGCAGGTGTAGGCGGGCTTCAGGTCGCGCCGCCCGAGGGCGAACATGGGCGCGCCGCAGTCGCCACACTCCAGGAAGCCGGAGTAGACGTTGTCGTTTATCTTCACGCCGCGGTAGTTGTACTTCGCGCGCTTTTCGCGCAGCGAGCGCACGGTGGCGAAGGTGCGGTAGTCGATGATGGGCTGGTGGTGGTTTTCTATAACTATCTGCTCCGTCTCGTCGCGCCTTACGTCGCGGCCGTTTATCTTCGCGCGCTGGTACTTACCCTGGCGCAGGGTGCCGATGTAGAAGTCGTTGTCGAGTATCGTCTGTATCGTGACTATGCTCCACGCGCTCTTGACGCTGCGGCGGTAGTCCTCGCCTTCGGCTATCTTGCGCTCGCGCTCGGTCATGCGCGGGGTGGGGATGCCGTCGTCAGTGAGGGAGTTCGCTATGCGCTTGTAGCCCCAGCCGTCGATGTAAAGCCGGTAAATGCGCCGCACTATCTCCGCCTCGGTGGGGACGACCTCGAACTGCTGCTGTTTGTTGACGATGTAGCCGTAGGGTGCGGCGCAAATCCATTTGCCGTCGGCCTGCCGGCGGCGTATGACGGACTTCACCTTGCGGCTCGTGTCCGTGACGGGCATCTCGTTCAGGAGGAACTGGAACTGAATTTTCAGCCAGTCGTCGTCATTGGGGAAGTC